>CAMNBS010000024.1 GCA_946533175.1 uncultured Clostridia bacterium | reverse complement strand
AAACTCTCTTTTTTTTAATTTTCTAATTTAACACTAACAAGTTTAGACACTCCTGATTCTTGCATAGTAATACCATATAATGTTTTAGCATACTCCATAGTTCTCTTTTTATGAGTAATAAGCAAGAATTGAGTTTTGTTTTTATAATTATCTAAATAATGCCCAAATATATCTACATTATTTTCATCAAGAGCCGCTTCAATCTCATCAAAAATACAAAATGGTACTTTACGAATGTTTAATATTGCAAACAATAAACTAATTGCAGTAAGCGTTTTTTCTCCTCCTGATAACAAACTAATAGCTTTTAAACTCTTTCCTGGCGGAGAAGCTATAATTTCTACTCCCGTTGTTAATAAATCTTCAGGATTAGTTAACTTCAAAGTAGCCGTTCCACCTTTAAATAATTCTTGAAATACTTTTTTAAATTCTTCTTGTAATAATTTAAAGGTTTTTAAGAAATCTTCTTTCATGACTTCATCCATTTCTTCAATAATAGAATGCAATGTTTCCTTAGCATTCAATAAATCTTCACGTTGATTAGTCAAAAAAGTATATCGATCATTAACTTCTTTATACTCACTTATAGCATGAATATTAACCATTCCAATACTCTTTAATCTATTCTTATACTTTAAAACTTCTCTCTTAGCTTCTTCAAATTCTAGTTCTAAAATAAACTCATCACAAGCTTTTTCATAAGTCATTTCATATTCACTATTTAATATTTCTAAATCATTATCGAGTTTAGTTTCCATTTTAGTCATTTCAATTTCTAAATCACGAAGATTTCGCTCATTATTTTTTAAATCACTATTGAGAATTTTTAATTCTCCTTCTAAATTTAAAATATCACCTTTAATTTTCGAATAATCACGATTTACATTTGCTAAATCTTTCTCTAATAATTTCTTTTCTTCACACTTAGCATAATACTCTTTATTAATCTTTTCTTCCTCTTGCGATATCTTATTCTCACTTAAACTATTTAAGCTATGTAATTCAGTTTGAATATTCTTTAAATTCTTTTCTTTTTCTTCATAATTTATTACTTGATTATTTTTTATATCTGTTAACTTTATATATTCACTACGAGCGGTATAAACTTTTTCTTCATCAGCAATAATTTGTGAATTTAACTCATTTATATTTTTCGTCAACTCATCCAAAACATTGGATAAATTATTTTTCTTAAATTCTAATTCATTTAATTCATTTTTTAAGCTGATTGGACTTACAATATTATTAATACTTCCACCAGTAATACTTCCCCCAACATGAATTATTTCCCCGTCTAAAGTAACAATACGATATTTATTTTTTATTATTTTACTTAAACGGTTTCCACTATCAATATCTTTACAAACAAAAATATTACCTAACTGGTTTAAAACAATATTTTGGTATTCTTTATTATAAGAAACAAATTCCGATAATATTCCTAAATAATCTTGTTCTTTTTTTATCAAAGATAAAGTTTCTTTATCAATGTATCTTGGTTGAATAACATTTAATGGAAAAAAAGTACAACGTCCTAAATTATTATTTTTTAAGAAATTAATTGCATCTTTAGCACTTTCTTCATTTTCAACAATAATAAAGTTCTTACTTCCGGAAATAATTACTTCTAAAGCTTTGCTATATAAAGATTCTGCTATTAAAATATTTCCAAAAGTATCTTTAATACCTGAAAGACGAGGATTATTTAGAATTCTTTTAACATTACTATTAACTAGCATATTATTTTCTAAATTATCATTAATTATACTTATACGATTATCAACTTCCAATAATTCTTTATTTTTGATACTATATTCTTTATTTAAATGATCTTTTTTTACTTTAATATCATTCAAGTTATTTACCAAATTAGTAACAATTTCTTTGCTATCATCAATATTCTTATTTAGACTTTCTAAATCTCTTTTTAAAATGGTTAATTCGCTTGTTAAATGCAATTCTTTATCCTTTAATAAAGAAATATTTTCATGAACCCGAAAATCATTTGAAGCATATTTACTGCGTTCCATTGTCATTTTTCTTTGACTATTTAATTCTTCTTCTTCTCTTGTTAATGTTAATAATTTATCGGTATAATTAGCAATCAATTTTTCTAATTCAAGACTTTTTACCTTACTTTTTTCTAATTCATTGTTACTAATTTTAGTATTCAATTCAATATTATGTTTATTTATTAATTCAATTTTTTGTTTGCTTTCTTGATATTTTTTATTAATATTAGTTATTTCCTCTACTAACATCGAAACTTCAATATCACGAAGTTGATCTTTTATTTTTAAATATTCTTGAGCTTCTTCACTTTGTTTTTTTAATGGTTCTACTCTTCCTTCTAATTCACCTATAATATCATTAACACGTAAAATATTATTAAGAGTTTTATCTAACTTTCTTAAAGCTTCCTCTCTTCTTGTTTTATATTTAAGAATTCCAGCTGCTTCTTCTAAAACAGCTCTTCTTTCTAATGACGAACTAGATAATATTTTACTAATTTCTCCTTGTGAGATAATATTAAAAGAATTTTTACCAACACCAGTATCTAAAAATAGTTCTGTAATATCTTTAAGACGACACTTTTCGCCATTTAAAAAGTATTCATTTTCACCAGTTTTATATGCACGTCTTTTAATCGAAACTCTTTCATAAGGAAGATTAAGATAATTATCACTATTATCAAAAGTTAAAGAAACAGAAGCCACATTCAAAGGTTTTCTAGATTTACTACCAGAAAAAATTACATCTGCCATATTGTTTTCCCCACGTAATGACTTAACAGATTGTTCACCTAATACCCAACGTATTGCATCAACAATATTACTTTTACCACTACCATTTGGACCAACAACACATGTAATATTATTATCTAAACTAATATTTATCTTATCGGCAAATGACTTAAATCCTAAAATTTCTATTTCTTTTAAATACATAACTAAAACCTTCTATCTTACTAATTAATAATATAAAATTTTGAGTTTTAAGTCAAGAAAAAGACAGGAGTTTACGATAATATCTTCTCCTGTCAAAATTTTATTTTTTACAATACATTTTCCCTTTTGTGTCATCAATTTTATATAATCTTAATAAATCACGATAACTTGTTTCATGAAAAGATTTAAATAACTCTTCAATTGAATATTCTCCTTTTTCAATAAGAGGACAAGTTCGATAAGCAATATATGAACCAATAGCATATTTAACCATGATATAATCATGAATATTATTTAACCAATTAGTCATATTACTGATATAAATATCATGTAATTGTCTAGCTTCATTATTATATCCCATTTTACCTAAATAATTAATAAAAAGTAATTCTAAAAGATTAGAAGGAATTTCTGTCTTTATCATCACTTGATCAGTTCTCAATTTTCCATAAGTAAGATTATTAAGATAATTATAATAGGCATGACCTATTTCATGAATCACTACCCTAATATCCGCAATAGTATTACATTGCCTTATCATTATATAGCTATCTGGATTGGTAACAGATAATGAACCAGTAAGTCCAAGAAAATTAGTACATATATCTCGTGAAATAAAAATGGTATTATCTTCTAACATTCCTAAGTAAAAATCATATAAATCTGGACTTATTTTTTTTAAAAAATCTTCAATCATAAGATAAAAAGCTTTACTATCCATTTGTGGAAAATTATAGTCAGTCGCACGTAGCTGAGAAACTGGTAAATAATCATAAAAAAAACGTTTATTTAAAAACATAAATAAATCACTACGAAGATTTCTTTTAAAAAGAATACCATTAATTCTCTTTACATCGCCTTTAGTAAGTGTTAATTCCATACCAAAAAATATTTTTTTCATTAATTCATTACTAGGAAAGCATTTTCTTATATCATTCATTAGTTCCATAATTTGAACACGTTTTTTAAAACTTTTAGTATCTCTAAACATTTCATATAATTGTATATACGAATCATTTATCTTATCCATTCCATACCCCCAAAAATCTTTACCATTATATCACAAAACCCAATAAATGTCAAATTATGTAAATTATAAATTATGTAAAACCATATTCATTCCTTCGCTTAATAATTTACTTGTTTTTTCAATAAGAAAATCAATTTCCTTGGTTGTTACAATCATATTACCATTAATAGGACATAATACTTCCCAAATTAACGACTTTAAACTGTTATCATCTAAAAGACCAATATATCCTAAAACCTCTTTTTTTTCACTATCATTTAGACTAGATAAAGTATCAAAATAATTAATTTTATCAATTGGTTTCATCTTATCTTTCGAATTATGAATATTCTCTTTTAAATAACTTATTTTTTTTAAAAGATAATTAATAGTATCTGATACAATTACTGATATTTCTACTACTGTAGGAACACCAATCGCTATTACTGGTACTCCCAAAGTATCCATAGACAATTCATTTCGATTATTCCCAATTCCACTTCCAGGGGTAATACCACTTGAAGTTATTTGAATAGTTTTATTTAAACGATTAATGGATAAAGCACAAAGAGAATCAATACAAATTATAAAATCAGGTTTTATTTCCAAAACAACATTTTTTATAATTTCAAAACTGTCTATTCCTGTAACCCCCATTACATTTGGTTCTAAAATAGATACATTACGATAATTTTTATCAACTTCATTAATTTTATATAAATGTCTTGTAACAGTTATTTCCTCAATCGTTTTACTTCCTAAAGCATCAGATATTATTTTAGGATTACCAAGACCAATAATAAGACAGCTATTACTCTTTTCAATATGAAGATAACTCATGATTTTCATTAATTCCTTTTGAAAAACCTTTAAAACTTGCTGATAATTAGTTGAATCAGTAATATCATCAAAAGAAATGGTAATATACTTTCCTTCTTTTTTATGAAGCTTATTATTTTTATTTAAGTTTATATCATCAACACGAATATTTCCTATATCATAATGATTATTATTAATACTATCTAGTTCTTTTTCAATAATTAAATCAGTTCGTAAATCATATTTAGATAAATCAACTTCATGCATTTTTCTCACCTATAATTATTTTGTTAAAAATATTGACTTTTATGAATTAAATTTGGTATTATATATATGTTTGTTGAGAAACGAGGTGAAAAAATGCCAAATATTAAGAGTGCCAAGAAAAGAGTATTAACTAATGCAAGACAAAATGAAGAAAATGTTTTAGTAGAAGGAAGAATGAATAACTCTATTAAAAAATTAGAAAAATTAGTTAAAAGTGGTAATAAAGAAGAAAGCGTTAAAGAATTAAATGTTACTTTAAAAAACATTGATAAAGCTCAAAATGCTGGATTAGTTAAAAAAAATAATGCTGCAAGAAAAAAATCAAGATTAACTAAATGTGTTAATAACATGGAATAATAAACCCTATTGTGGTTTATTTTTTTTAAATAATAAATATTTTTTAATTTTTTATGTCAAATTTGCATATTTTATGTTAGAATACAATTAGGAGAATAAATATGAGGAAAGTATTTTACACATTGTTTCTAATCTTACTGTTATGGTTAGCTTATACATATCGTGAAGATATTATTAAAATCTATGATAATTACTTTGTACCTTTAGAAAAAAAAGTAACCAAATTAGAAAAGAATAAATATTATCGCGATTTTGATTATAATTATGTCAAAAATACTAACTCTTTTATTCCAAAATCTAAAAAGGATATCATTAATATATATTATACTGTAGTTAATAGTGGAATGGACGAATTTACTTTTTATTGTCCAGATGAATATGAAAACTGTATACAAGACGTTAATGATATTGCTAATGATCAAGATACAATTTCCAATTTAAACAACTATGTTCATCCATACAACAGTTTTAAAACTTTAAAAACTGAAGTAGAAGGAACTGGAAAAATCACTTTAAAAATTTATAAAGTCTATGATGAAGAAATGATTATTATTCTTAATTACAAAATTGATGAAATAATAAAAAATAATATTACTAATACTGATACAGTCCGTGAAAAGATTAAAAAAATACATGATTATATTATTAATAATACAACCTATGATAAAGAACGAAGCGATAAAAAAATTATTAATTATAAATCCGATAATGCCTATGGTGTCTTAATTGAAAAATACGGCTTATGTGGTGGATATACTGATGCAATGATGCTTTTTCTAGAAATATTTAATATTCCTAATTATAAAATATCTACTGAAAATCATATATGGAATTATGTTAATGTAGATAATGAATGGTTACATCTTGATTTAACTTGGGATGATCCAATCACAGAAGATAATAAGGGTATTTTAGATGATTCATACTTTTTAATTAATGATGCTCAATTAAAAAGTATTGAAAAAGAAGAACATAATTTTAATCCAGATTTAATTAATTAAAAAAAGAAACTTTAATAGTTTCTTTTTTTTAAAATAATGATAATTGGCTAGATTCAGGAAGACCATCTAAAATATGCATGTCTCGCATTTTTTCAATTAATGTTGTACTTAATTTACTACGCATTTGTAAATCTTCAATCGATAAAAAAGGTTTCTTTTCACGCTCTTCTACAATTAAGCGACTTACTGTGTCCCCTAATCCATCAATTGCTCGAAATGGTGGAATCAAATGATTTTCACCATTAACTACAAATTTTGATGCATCAGATTTATCAAGACTAATAGGATCAAAAATAATTCCTCTAGCTGATGCTTCTCGACATATTCGAAGACAATTTAAAATATTTGTTTCTTTATTAGACACTTCATGGCCTTTATTTTCTAAATCAACAATTCTTTTCGTAATAGCATCATATCCTTTTAACATCACATCAATATCAAAATCACTTTCACGAATAGAAAAATAAGCAGCATAATAATTAATTGGTTGATAAACCTTAAACCAGGCAATCCGCATTGCACTCATTACATATGCACAAGCATGAGCTTTAGGAAACATATATTGTATTTTTTCGCATGAATCAATATACCAAGGAACTATTCCTGCTTGTTGCATTTTTTCTTTCCACATCGCCCATCCTTCTCGATCTTTTTTAGCTTTTCCTTTTCGAACAAATTCCATTATTTTAAAGGCATCCTTGGGTTTCATTCCATGATTAGAAAGATATAACATAATATCATCACGACATCCAATAACTTCTTTAAATTCGCATACATGATTTTCAATTAATTTTTCTGCATTTCCACTCCATACATCCGTTCCGTGTGATAATCCAGATATTTTAACCATATCGCCAAATGTTTTAGGCTTGGCTTTAATAAGCATATTAATAACAAAATTAGTTCCTAACTCCGGTAAACCTAATGTCCCTGTTTCACAATTTATTTGATCTTTATTAACTCCCAAAGCTTCTGGACTATTTAAAAGACTTAAAACTTTAGCATCACTATTAGGAAGAGTTGTAACATCTATACCCGATAAATCTTGAAGCATTCTTAAAATGGTTGGATCATCGTGACCAAGGATATCTAGTTTTAAAACATCTTGATCAATAGCATGATAATCGAAATGAGTTGTACGCCATGCTGCAGTTAATTCATCAGCTGGATATTGATAAGGAGTAAAATCAAAAACATCCATGTAACTTGGAATAACAACAATTCCCCCAGGATGTTGCCCAGTCGTTCTTTTAACCCCTGTACATCCTTTTGCCAAACGTTCAATTTCAGCAGTACTAACATTATTAACACCTTTTTTTTCAAAATAACCCTTAACAAAACCAAAAGCAGTTTTTTCGGCTACCGTTCCAATTGTACCAGCTCGATATACATTATCTTCACCAAAAATAACTTTGGTATAAGCATGTGCAGATGCTTGATTATCACCAGAAAAGTTCAAATCAATATCAGGCACTTTATCAGCATTAAAACCTAAAAAAGTTGCAAAAGGCATATCTTGTCCTTCTTTAGATAACTTACTTCCACAATTAGGACAAATCTTATCAGGTAAATCATAACCACTAGCGGAATAATTTATAGAAAGAGGTGTTCCATCATCTTCATTAAAGATACTTGTTTTACAATTTTTACATAAATAATGTGCAGGAAGTGGATTAACTTCCGTTATTCCCATCATTGTTGCCACAAAACTTGAACCAACTGATCCACGAGAACCTACTAAATATCCTTCATCATTAGAATGTTTAACAAGTTTTTGTGCAATAAGATAAATTACATCAAATCCACCACCAATAATACCACCTAATGCTTTTTTTGTCTCTTTATTTAATAAATCATCATTTTCTAAAATGTTTTTACTAGTTTCTTGATCATCAGACTTTTCTAAATCCTTTTTTACATATTCTTTGGTAAGATTAAATACACGATCATATCCATCTTTTACAATATTATTTAAAACTTCGTAGAATTTTTCTTTATCCTGATTATTTGGATATAATCGCTCTACTTCCATTTTCGTTAATTCAATAATTTTGTCACCATAGAACTCTTGAGCTATACGTTCTTCGATTAAATGTGGAAGTGGATTACCATACATACTATGAGCTTTATCATAAACCATATTATAAACATCTTCACGACTATTCTCAAATTTAGGAGAAAATGGAATACCTCCAGTATCAATAATTACTTCAACAAACTCCACCATATCACTTATTTTTTTAGGATTGTCAATAACTAATTCATGAATTAAATGATCATCATGCAAAAATGAAAAATCTTCAAGCATCTCTTTGGTTGTTCGAAAGTGTTGTGAAGGAATTTCGGTAATATCCTTTTTCGCTAAAGGATGTAATCCACCTCCGGGATTTTTCTGATTAACAATTATTTCTCGATAAATTTTATCTTCTCTTCGTAAATGATGGACATCTCCAGTCGCTACAATTATTTTCCCAGCTTCTTTCGTTAGACGAATTACTTTCTTTAAATGATTTGTTAATTCATCATCATTTAAAAAATCACCAGTTTGAATCAAATGAGAATAACATTCACGTGGTTGAACTTCAACATAGTCATAAAAGCCAATAATATCACGCATTTCTTCATCACTTTTACTTCTTGCTTCAACAAATACTTCACTTTCATAGCATCCACTACCAACAATAATACCTTCTCTTAAACTTTCGAGTTCACTTCGAAGTATTCTCGCTCCCCGATAAAAATGTTTGGTATTAGCAATAGAAATAATTTTAAAAAGATTTTTTAATCCTACTTTGTTTTTTACTAATAAATTAATATGATAACTACGTCCAATTTTATGAATATCATCTTTATTTACCAATTTATCTAAATCATTTATTTTAATAATATTAATACTAGATAATTTTTTCATCATCTTATGAAAAACTAAGGCCGTAGCCAAAGCATCATAATCACCACGATGATGACTTTCTTCATCAAATTCAACACCATATCTTTTAGTAATAGCAGAAAGCCCATGTCTTGTAGCATCAGAATCAAGTAATCTCGATAAAGCTAAAGTATCAATAACAGTATTATTATATTGCCCTAAATTATACTTCTTATAAGCCATTTCTAAAAAAGAAGTATCGAACTTTGCATTATGTGCCACCATTGGTAAATCACCTGTCCAAGCAAGAAACTCTTTAACCGCTTCTTCCTCATTTGGACAATCTTCAACCATAGCATTAGTAATACTAGTTACTGAGGTTATTCTTTCACTAATAGGATGAGGAGGTTTAATTAACATATCAAACTTATCCGTAATCTCACCATTTTTTAATTTAACCGCCCCAATTTCAATGATCGAATCACCAGATGCTGCATTAAATCCTGTTGTTTCAAAATCAAAAACAACATATTCGTTTGCTAATAATTCGCTATCATTACTTCTTTTTACTATTTCAATATTATCATCAACAATAGTTATTTCTGTTCCATATATAACTTTAAATTTCTCATTATCAGCTTTCCCTTTGTTATAATTGGTCACAGTTGTATAAGCAATAGGAAAAGCTTGACAACCATTATGATCAGTAATAGCAATAGCCTTATGTCCCCATTTAATTGCAACATTAACAATATCTATTGTATGTTTGGTTAAATCAACCCCTGTAAGTCCATCCATCGCACTCATCATTGTATGAGTATGTAATTCAATTCTTTTTTCTTCGGCATCATCTATTATTTCTTCTTTTTGGTGATTAGAAAAATTAACACTTTGAATATTAAAAACCAATTCTCCACGTGAAAATTGATCAATTTTAGTATATCCAAAAAATTTAAACCATTTTCCTTCTTTAAAAGTACTCATATATTTTTCATAGTCTTCTTTACTTTTGGTAAACAATTTAGCATAAATACTATTAGTATAATCTGTTATCTTTAAAGTAATAATTTTAAAATCACTCTTAACTGATTCAAAACCATCTATTCCAAAAACCTCTGCCTCAATGGCAATGTCAACATCCTCTCCTACAATCGAATCAATTGTTCTTATTTCATCATCAATAACTTTTCCAAATAAAACTCGCTCATCAAGAACATTTTCATATTTTTTTATACGTGGTCCATTGTAAAATTTATCTTTTGGTGGAAGAATGTTTTGAACTTCATTAGGTGTAATTTTTACCTTTAAATCTTTGTTAATCGCTTGTTCAACTTTTACTCTATTAAACTCATTAACCATATAATCCAATTCATTAAATCCCATCATTGTTAAAATATCATTGATTTTTTTAATATCCATTTTTAATTGATGTAATTCACTTTCATTATTCAATTCAATATAATAACTATTATAATTACTCTTTAAGCGATTTTTTAAAATATCCATTGAACAAAAGTTAATAGCATAATCATAACACTCTCGAAGATTAGTATAATCTTTTTTCTCACATTCAATTTCTAAAACACAATCAGTATTAAAAAATTCATTTAGATACTTATTAAGTTTTAAGTAAAGTTCTAATTTAAATGGAATATCATTATGCAATAATATTTTCATTTTATTTTTACTAACTTTTACTTTTTTTAAACTAGCATTTAAAAAAGAAGAAATATCTTCTTTAGGAAACATAATAGTATCTAATAATTCCTTAAGTTTTTCTTCCATAAATCTCCCTTCTAAAGAATTTCAATCTCTTCTTCTTTTTCAATTCGCATAATATTATTTAATTTCAAGATATGCTTACTATTTTTTATACAATATTTAGTAAAAGTCTCAATATTTAACTTGCGCATATTTTTATCAATAGGATATTTATCTAAATCAAAACCAATACGATCTGCAATCATTTTATTTAGAATTTCTTCTTTATTACTAAAACCTAAATACATTAACCAAAATGGATATATTTGTCTTTTAATTATTTTTAAAACTGGATCACCTAAATCATATGTTGATTTATTATTAATTACTTCTCCTATTTCATTAATAATTGATAATTCCAAAATAGAATTAACTATTTCTTTATTATTTTGATAATCAATACCACTATTAATTAATAAACCTTTTGTAATAATAGTTAAAATTATCGTTAAAACATCATATTTATCTTTTTCACTTCCCCAAACAATACTTCGGAAATCTTTTAAATACTCGGTTATTTCTAATCTTGGATGAATAATATAAACATTAATTACTTTAGGAAATGGTATTCTTAATACTTCATTAATATAATTATTAATATCTTCTTTACTATTATCCCACATACGAATAAGATTATTGCGATGTTTTAACGTTTCCTTTTTCAAAGATTTAAATAAGCTACTAGTTAAAACAGCATTATATAAAATATCATTATCTGGAATAAAATCTTTTCCGTATTTAATAATCTCACTGCGATCTTTATAGCAAAAATTATATTCTTTTTTATATTTGGTATATAATATTTTTTTAAATTTATCAATCTCCTTAGAAAGAGACGCCCCATATAAAAGATACCATGCTAATAAATAGTCATTAATATTTATTTCCAAATCCATTACCTTCACCTACTTACTACTAATATCATAACATAATTAATTTTATAAGAAAAGAAAATTGGCATCTATTTTAAAACAATTTTTGCCAGATTTTTTTTATCTTCATAAAAATATTTTCTTTTTTATTATTATCTATCTTATTCTCACGATAATAAATATTTTCTCTAATTATTTCTTCATTATGTAAACTAATAACTACTTGTCCAACAACTGTAGAATTATTATCATTAAAAACTATTTTTATTTCAGTTTTTTCGTTGTTTTTTAATGGATAATAGATATTTTTTTTAATATACATATTAGGATATGCTATGGAAAAATCATCTTTAGATAGAAGAAGAGTATTATGATATTGAGAAAACATTTCTTCATATAGCATTCTGTGAGTTTCATATATATTATTATCATTTAAAGTAACTATAGTTAAATGTAAATTATCTTTTTCACTTGATGATACAAAAGTTTTACCAGCACTAGGTGTATAACCAGTTTTTCCTGTTTTAAAATTAGGATACATAAAAATCATCTTATTACGATTAGTCCATGAATAGGCTTTTTCTTCTGTTTGAACTTGATAATATTTTGTACCGGTTACTTGCTCGTAAAAAGGTATTCGAGAGGCATATGAACTTAATAATGCCATATCATAAGCGGTAGAATAATTTTTTGTTTCTTCGTCCAACCCATGTGGATTATTAAAAACGGTATTATTCATCCCAAGACTTTGAGCTTTTTTATTCATTAATTTTACAAAACCTTCTTCACTTCCACCAACAAAATTAGCAATAACTACTGCCGCATCATTACCACTTCGAAGCATCAAACCATATAATAAATCTTTTAACAACATTTTTTCTTTATATGATATATAAATACTCGTGCCATACATCTTAAAAACTTCATCTCCTGCTTCCACATAAACATCTAAAAAATCTCTGGCATATTCATATGCCACCACAAATGTCATTATTTTGGTAGTACTAGCAATTAATTTTTTTTCATAAGCATTATTTTGATATAAAATACGACCAGAATCTACGTCCATAACAATAGAACTAGAAGGAATCGCCTTAACATTTATAATGCATAAACCAATTAACAACAATAAAATCTTTTTCATAATCCCCTCCCTAATATATATTTATTTTAGATAGTATTAGAACAAAAAAAGAGGGATTATTCCCTCATCTATATAAAACGCTTAAACGTTAAGCGTCACAGTATATTTTATGGCGCTTCAAAAAAATGTTTCAATTTTTATTTCTTTCTTCTTTAATATATGTACTTTTTTTATAATTATTCAAAAATA
>CAMNBS010000023.1 GCA_946533175.1 uncultured Clostridia bacterium | reverse complement strand
TATCATAGGTCTTCCTTTTTCTATACAATCCCAAAACCATTTTACACGATCTATTTAATGAAAAAATTGACAAATATAGCATAGTATGGTATAATAATAGCCGTTTTAAGGGGGATTTTGAGTATGTATACAATTGATGATGAAAAATTTAATGAATATAATGAATCTTACAACGAAGAGCCTGAAAATAATAATAGTTTTTGGGACAGATTTGGATCACTTATTATAAAAATAATTATTATTGTTGTTTGTTTAATTGTTCTTATCTGGTTAATAGTCGCTTTAAAGAAAAATAATAATGATGATCAAGAAGTTGCGTATGATCCTAATATTCATACTAATAATGTTTTAAAAGTTAGGGATGCTGCTTATAGTTATTTCTTTATTGATAAACATTTACCGGTTGGTTCAGAAATAAAAACAGTTAGTGTTAAAGAGTTTATTGAAAAAGGAAAATTAACTACTATTACTGATGCTAATAATAAAGTATGTGATGATAATAAATCGACTGCTTCATTACGTCCTTATGCTGATTCTTATATTATGAATATTAAGTTACAATGTTCAACCAATGAAAAAGAAGAGGTATTCTTTTATAATAAAGATTATCATTGTACAAATTGTTCTGATCAATCAAGTGAAGAGGTTACCCCTCATGAAGAATCTGAAGAAGAGGAAGAAGACAAATATAGTCAATATAGTTGTAGTACTTGGTCAGATTGGACTGATGAAAAAATAAATGATAGTATGCTTACTATGCGTACAACTACTTTTGTAAAAGGGGTTAAAGAAGGAAAAACTAAGAAAGTTGAAACTTATGGTGAATGGAGTGAATATACAACTACACCTATCGAAGCTTCTCGTGACCTTGATGTTGAACAAACCGTAAAAACAGAAAAAGTTTGGGGTGAAACAAAAACAACAACTAGTTATTTAAGTAGTAGTGATACTATTAAAATAGTTGGAAAAGGATATTATCCAGGATCAAGTTATACTTATTGTCCTAGTGGATACACTAAAGAAGGAAATATGTGTGTTGGAAATAATAAGTTAACTGGAAACTTGAATTATAAAGAATATAATACTTATAAAATTTATAATCGTCCATGTGCTAAGGTTTCTACGAAAAAGAATAGTGCTGGTAAGTATGAATTAATTCATGAAAGTTGTCAATATAGTGTTGTAACTACACCAAAAGTAGCTTATTCTCAAGGTTATACTTTATATTCATATCAAGAATTAGAAGAGGTAAATACAACTTATTATCGTTCTCGTACGAAGACTATAACAGAAGAAAAAGAAAAAGATATAATTACTGATGAATATTATGAAGAAGATAAGTTGCCAAAAGGATATAAGAAATTAACAAACAGTGAAAAGACAATGTATTCATATAAGTTGTCAGCATGTGAAAAATAATATTAATGTGAAATATAGTCAAGAATGCTAGAATTTAGCATTCTTTTTTTGTTATAATGATATTGTGATGCTATGAAAATTTTAATTGATGATAAAGAATATAATGTCATTATAAATAAAAAGATAAGTACTAAAAATATGTATTTAAGAGTTAAGGATGATTTAACAATATATATTACCTGTAATACTTTTACTAGTGATGGAATGATAAAAAGATTTATTATGAAAAATGAACAAGGTCTTCTAAAAATGATAAATCGTGTAACTAAAAGGAAAGAAAAAGAAGAATATTTTTATTATTTAGGAAAAAAATATGATTTAGTTTATTTAAATAATCAAGATATAACTTTTGGTACATCGAAAGTGTTTGTTCCAATAGATTTTAATTTAGAAAAATGGTATAAAAAAGAAGCTTCTATAATTTTTCAAGAAGAATTAGATAAAATGTATAAGCAATTTATTTATTCAATACCTTATCCAACTCTTTTAATTAGAAAAATGAAAACACGTTGGGGAGTTTGTAATGTTAAAACTAAGAAAATTACTTTAAATTTAGAATTAATAAAAAAAGAGATTATTTATTTAGATTATGTTATTGTTCATGAATTAAGTCATTTAATTCATGCCAATCATTCGAAGGAATTTTGGAAATGTGTTGAAGATAATTTTAAGGATTATAAAAAAATAAGAAAGGAATTAAAAAATGATGAGTAAAGTTATTGATGGAAAAAGAATTAGTAAAGAAATAAAAGATGAATTGAAGGAGAAAGTTTCGAAATTAGCTGTTAAACCAAAACTTGTGGTTATCAGTGTTGGTGATAATGCTGCAAGTAGTGTTTATGTTAATCAAAAAGAAAAGTGTGCTAAATATATTGGACTTGATTATTCTCATATGCATTATGATAGTATTAATGATGATGACTTGATTAAAGTTATTGAAAAATTAAATAATGATTCAAAGGTGAATGGTATAATTGTTCAATTACCTTTACCTAAAGGAATGAATGAAGAGCGGATAGTTAATAGTATTCAAAAAGAAAAAGATGTTGATGGATTGACATATTTTAATGCTGGTCTTCTTTTAAATAATGAAAAGTGTTTAGTAAGTTGTACTCCCAAAGGAATAATGGAATTATTAAAAAGAGAAAACATTTCGATTGAGGGCGCTAATGTTGTAGTTATAGGAAGAAGTATTTTAGTAGGAAAGCCAATGATGAATCTCTTAATTAATGCTAATGCTACCGTTACAATGTGCCATTCTAAAACAAAAGATTTAGCGAAAATTACGAAAAAAGCTGACATATTGATTGTAGCAGTTGGTAAAAAACATTTAATTACTCGTGATATGGTTAAGCGTGGTAGTGTAGTTATTGATGTTGGAATAAATCGTGTTGATGGAAAACTTTATGGTGATGTTAACTATGATGATGTTTATGATAAAGTAAGGAAAATTACGCCTGTACCTGGAGGAGTAGGACCAATGACTGTAGTAATGCTGATGACGAATGTCTTATTAGCTTACGAAAATCAAAAAAAATAAGAACTTTGCAAAAAAAACTTTTAAAAAGAGAAAATTTAAGTTATAATTATTTTGATAAGGTAGGGTGCTTATGATATATTCTGGTATAGATATTGGCAGTGATACAATTAAAATAGTTGTTGGTGAAGTAAATGATAATGGAATAAATATTTTGGCATCTTGTAATACGCGTAGTGTTGGAATAAAAAAAGGTATTATCTGTGATAAATCTCAAGCTGAAGCATCAATTAATTTAGCCCTTGATGAAATAGAAAAACAATTAGGTTTTCGTATTGATAAAGCTATTATTACTGTTCCTTTTTATGATGTATTGGTTAATGCATATAATGGAGAAAGTTATCCGGAAGGAGTAATAACTGGGGAAGATATTATTACTTGTTTGAAGAGTAGTGTTAGTACTATTGATCCCTTTTACGAAGTTGTTACTGTTTCACCAATTGATTTTTTAATTGATGGAAGTAAGAAAGTTCTTAACCCCATAGGATATGAAGGAAATAAATTAGAATGTCGAATGCTTATATCCACTATTCCAAAAGAAAATATTTTGCCTTATCTGGAATTATTAGAAAAATGCCATGTTGAAGTAATTGATTTATCTTTTGGACCAATTAATGATTTTGAAAATATTAAAGAGCATGAATCATATAATAATTGTTCTTTAGCTTTAGTCGATATAGGCAAAGATAAAACTGAGGTTGCTATTTTTAATAAAGGATTAATGATTAAGGGAGAAGTATTACCATTAGGTAGTAGGTTAGTTGATCAAGATATAAGATATATTTATAAATTAGATAAAACAACTGCCCGTTATATTAAGGAAAATTTATCTTTTGCTACTAGTCAATATGCCGATGATAAAGAAACATTTGAATATACTACGATGGATGGTGAAAAAATCGTTATTAATCAAACTGAAATAAGTCAGGTTGTTGAAGCTCGTTTGGAAGAAATATTAAAAAATGTCAAAAAAAGTTTAAATTCCTTAACAAACCGTGAAATTAGTTATATAATTGTAACTGGTGGTATAAGCTCTTTACCAGGATTTGATTTTTTAATTAATAGTGTTTATGGCGATATTGCTAGTTCTATTTCCTTAAATACTATGGGAGTTAGAAATAATATTTACACATCATGTGTTGGTATGTTAAAATACTATTATAATAAATTGAAGATACGTGGTATTGATTATAGTATGTATGATCATATAGAAGATATGATTGTTAGTAAGAAAAATGTTTTACATGAAAAAGTTATAGATGATTTGAAAAAGTATTTTGAAGACAATTAGAAAGAGGGATAATTATATGTTAAGTGGATTAGAAATGGATCAATTGGCGAAAATTAAAGTTGTTGGAATTGGTGGTGGTGGTGGAAATGCCATAAACCGTATGATTGAAAGTGGTGTTAAGGGTGTTGAATTTATTGCTGCTAATACTGATTATCAAGTTTTAAAAAATTCTAAAGCTGATATAAAAATTCAAATTGGTAAAGAATTAACTGATGGATTAGGGGCAGGAGGAAGACCAGAAGTAGGTCGTGAATCGGCAGTAGAAAGCAAAAAAGAAATTGAAGAAGCTTTAGCAGGAGCAGATATGATTTTTATCACTTGTGGAATGGGTGGTGGAACTGGAACCGGAGCAGCAGCAGTTGTTGCTGAAATAGCTCAAAGTATAGGAGCTCTTACTGTTGCTATTGTTACAAAACCATTTACTTTTGAAGGTAAAAAAAGAATGGAAAATGCTAATGCTGGTCTTGAAGAGTTAAAAAAACATGTCGATACATTAATTGTTATTCCAAATGATCGATTACGTGAAATAATTGATAAATCAACTCCACTTTTAGAGGCATTTAAAGAGGTTGATAATGTTCTTCGTCGAGGTGTTCAATCAATTTCTGATTTAATAGCAGTTGTAGGACTTGTTAATCTTGATTTTGCGGATGTTAAAGCGGTTATGGAAAAATCAGGAAATGCTATTATTGGAATTGGTATTGGTATGGGTGAAGATCGTGCTGTTGAAGCGGCTCGTCAAGCAGTATCAAGTCCACTTTTGGAAACAGATATTAAAGGAGCAACTGATGCCATTATTAATATTACTGGTGGAGTTAACTTAACTTTATTTGAAGCTGAACAAGCGGCTGAAGTTGTTCGTGAAGCAAGTAATAATGACATTAATACTATTTTTGGTTCAGTAATTAATGAGAATTTAAATGATGAAGTAATTGTTACGGTTATTGCTACTGGATTTGATAAAAACAAGCAAAAAGAGGTTGTTTATAATACCAAAGATACATCGATGAAACGCGCTACTAGAGATCTTGATATTATGGATGAAGAAGATAGTGATGGAGAGTTTGAACTTCCTTCTTTCCTTCGAAATAGAAACTATTAGAAAAGTAGATAATTACTTTTCTTTTTTTTCATTGAAATGTTTATTAAAATAAGCTATAATATACACGTATTTATGAGGTAAATATGAAAAAGAAGATTATTTTGGGTAGTATATTAGTTGTTATAGCGCTTGTTTCTCTTTTTTTATATCCTATTGTTAAAGAGAAAATAGAATTAAAAAAATTAGTCAATGAAATTGAAATAGTAAATGACTATTTAATTAATCGAAAATTAAAAAAAGAAGTTGATAATTATATTGAAAAAGATATTACCACGTCCAAAAGATGGAATGTTGAACAAGCACTTGATTATTATTTAAGTGATGTTTTAGAAAATATTGATGAATATAAAAAAATAACAAAAGAAGATTATTCATTAAGTGTTGAAAAAATCAACAAAAAAACAGAATTAGAAGATATAAAAAAGAAAATTAATACTGTTAAAGATACTCTATCAAAAATCGAAGAGAATAAAGATAGTTATTTAGAAGTAAAAGGCGATTATGAAATTAGTTTATATCATTCTTTAGTAGAAAAAATTGATTTTCAGAATTATTATCAAGGAATGGATGATATTTTAAGTGATATCGATAAGAATATAGAAGTAGTTAATTATTTAGAAAAAAAGAAAAATGATTATAAAATAGAGGATAATACCATTGTATTTCTAAAGAGAAATGTTTTTAATGAATATGAAAAATTAAATAATAAATTGTCTTTTCGACTTATTGAAGATAAAACAAGTCCTAAAATTAATGCTAGTGATATTAGCATTTATAAAGGAACTAAAATTAATTTAAAAGATAAGATTAAGTGTGTTGATGAAGTAGACGGAAATATTGAATGTAAAATCAGTGGCAATTATGATATTAATAAAATAGGTACATATCCTATTAGTATTTCATCTTGTGATATGGAAGGGAATACTGCTAAAAAAAGTATTAAATTAATTGTTAAAGAAAAAGTTGTTAGTAAAAATCCCTATTATATTGAAGTTATTCGCAACCATAATATTGTTGTTGTATATGGATTGGATAGCAATAATGAATATAAGAGAATAATTAAGGTTTTTATCTGTTCAGTGGGACTTAATGGTAAAACGCCAACAGGAACTTTTAAAACTAGTGATAAATCTTCATGGGGATGGCTTGTGGGAAATGTTTATGGGCAATATTATACAAGAATTACGGGTAGTATTTTATTTCATTCTGTACCATATTTTAAAAAGGCCAAAAATCAACTAGAATGGGAAGAATATAATAAACTGGGAACTTCAGCATCCAAAGGTTGTGTGAGACTGACTGTTCGCGATGCTAAATGGATCTATGATAACTGTAAAAAAGGAACATCTGTTAAAATATATGATGGAAATATCCCTCAAGGAGTTAGTAAACCGTCAAGTATTAAAATAGATAGTAGTAGTCCAAATAAGGGATGGGATCCAACAGATCCAGATAAAAATAATCCATGGAATAAATAGGAGGGTATATGAATTATCAATTGGTATTAGATGAGACAATAAAGTCATTAAAAGGAGTTCCTAAACTTCTTCTTCATGCTTGCTGTGCACCATGTTCATCTTATTGTATTGAATATTTATCCAATTATTTTGAAATAACAATTCTTTACTATAATCCAAATATTGATAAAGAAGAAGAGTTTAATTATCGTTTTAGTGAATTAGAACGTTTTATTAATGAATTCTCGACTAAGAATCCTGTTCATTTAGTTAATCTTGGATATTTAAAAAATGAATATGATGATATTACTAAAGGGTTAGAAAATGAGCCAGAAAGAGGAAAACGTTGCCTTAAATGTTATAAACTACGTTTAGAAAAAAGTTTTCAATATGCCCAAGAACATCAATTTGATTATATTACAACAACTTTAACCTTATCTCCTCATAAAAATAGTCAAGTAATTAATGAAATAGGGAAAGACCTAGAGGAAAAGTATCATTTTCCATACTTGTATTCTGATTTTAAGAAAAGAGATGGATATAAAAGAAGTATTGAATTATCTCATCAATATAACTTGTATCGTCAAGATTATTGTGGATGTCAATATAGTAAAAAAAATAGGGAATAAATATGCATAAAAAGATGTTTATGATATAATAAAAATAATGATATAGGAGTATATATGAAAGAAAAAAAAGACTTAGTTAAAAATACTATAATTATATCTATTGGAAAATTTAGTACTAAAATAGTTAGTTTTCTATTATTACCACTTTATACATCTATTTTATTGCCAGCTGAAAAAGGGCAAGTTGATGTATTAAATAGAATATCTTTGTTTTTAATACCCTTTATGACATTGGAAATGGATGAAGCTTTATTTCGCTTTATTATTGAGGCAAAAAGTACAGATGATAAAAAAAATATTTTTACACAAGTAGCTTTATTTTCGTTAATTAGTAGTTTAATGTGGAGTATTCTAATTTTTATTGTTGGTAATATTTTTCATTATGAATATACTGTTTGGTTAATTTTTTATTGTTTAGCATCTTTTATATATACAGTAGTTAATGGCTTTTTACGTGGTGAAGGAAACTTCAAAATGTATTCTATTTTAGCTTTTGTTAATAGTGTTATAAATATATTATTAAATGTTTTATTCTTAGCAATATTAAAAATGGGTTTAACGGGGATGTTTTTATCATATATTATTGCTTCCATTGGAACTGGTATATATGGACTAATCTATTTAAAAGTTTTTAGATTTATGAGTTTAAAAGTTAATAAAACAACGATGTTGGAAATGATAAAATATTCTCTTCCTTTAGTGCCTAGTACGATATCATGGTCAGTAATAAGTCTTACTGATACTTTAATGATAAAGTTATATTTAGGTGATAGTTATAATGGAATATATTCAACCAGTAATACTTTTCCAACAATTATGAATACATTTTATAGTTTTTTCAATACTTCTTGGCGAGAATCAGCTTCACGAGCAGTTAATAATGAAAAGAAAAATGAATTTTATAGTAGTGTTTATTTAACAATAAGAAGATTTTTAATGGGAGTATCTTTACTTATTATTGGATTACTTCCCTTTGTTTTTCATATTTTAATTAATAAAAATTATAATGAATCATATCTTTATATTCCATTAATGGTTATATCCGTTTATTGTAGTAATTTAGCTTCTTTTTCTAGTGGTATTTTTTCCGCTTACAAAGATACTAAAATACTTGCGCCTACAACGGTTATGGCGGCAATTATTAATTTAACTTTTAATTTTCTTTTTATTCGTAAATTAGGTTTATTTGCTCCTATTTTAGGAACATTATCTTCATATTTAGCGATAAACTTTTATCGTAATTATAAATTAAAAAAATATTTAGTATTACCGAAGGATAAGTTTATGTTAACGAATTTAATCGCCTTAGCGATGGTAACGTATACTTATTATAGTGAGAATATTTTATTACAAATACTTGGAGCGTTAATATCTATTGGCTATAGCTATTACATTAATCGAATCTTAGTTAATAAAGTAGTTCGTGATATAATAGGAAAAATAAAAAGGGGGAAGAATCATGCATAGAAAAGGTTTAACAACTATTGAAGTAAATGAGAGAATAAATGAGGGAAAAGTAAACAATGTTAATCATGCACGAACAAAAACTATTAAAGAAATTGTTGTAGGAAATATTTTTACTTATTTCAATATTTTAAATATTGCTTTAGCTGTTGCTATAATTGTTAGTGGGGTTATTTTTGGAAGATTATGGTATTCTCTTAAAAATTGCTTGTTTTTAGGGGTAGCTATTTGTAATACGGTTATTAGTATTGTTCAAGAAGTAATGTCTAAAAAAACTATTGATAAACTATCTCTTTTGTCAAATATTAAGCCTAAAGTAATTCGTGATGGAGAAATAAAAGAAATTACAAATGAAGAAATTGTTTTAGATGATATAATTCAATATCAAATAGGTTCACAAGTATTAGTTGATTCAAAAATAGTTGAGGGTTCAGTTGAAGTAAACTCTTCTTTTATAACAGGGGAAGTAGAACCAATATTAATGCATGAAGGCGAAATAATATCTTCAGGATGTTTTATTGTAAGTGGGGAATGTCTTGGTCAAGTAATTCATGTAGGAAATGATAATTATATCAATACTATTTCAGCAGAGACAAAGAAATTAAAAAATAATAAATCAGTTATTTTTAATTCTTTTGAAAAATTAGTGCGAATTTTGTCTTTTGTTATTATTCCACTTGGTATTGCCTTGTTTATTAATCAATATTATTTTGTTCATGTTGAATTATCCGATGCAATTATTAATACGGTGGCAGCTTTAATAGGGATGATACCGGAAGGATTAGTATTATTAACTAGTTCGGTTATGGCTGTATCAGTTGTTAAATTAAGTCGTCAAAATGTTTTAGTTCAACAATTATACTGTATTGAGACTTTAGCTAGGGTTAATGTAATTTGCTTCGATAAAACGGGAACGATTACTACGGGTAAAATGAAATTATCGAAAGTTATTCCTCAAGATAATGGTAAAGAACAATTTGAAAAAACTATCCATAAAGTATTGTCAGTTCTTCCTGATAATAGTTCGACTTTTCAAGCGATTAGAGAAAAATATTCAAATAATGAAAAAATTGAATGTGAAGGACTTATTCCTTTTTCTTCCGAAAGAAAGTATTCGGCTTGTCAAATTGAGGGAATATCTTATTATGTCGGTGCTCCTGAATTTGTTTTACATGATAAGTCATTAATATCAAAAGACATTGAAGAAAAACAAATGGATTATCGTGTATTAGTCATTGCTCATAATCATGAACTATTATCTAAAAATCCACAAAATTTAATTATTGATGGTTATTTATTAATTGAAGATGAAATAAGAAAAGAAGCTTATGATACGATTGAATATTTTAAAAAACAGAAAGTACAGGTTAAAATAATATCTGGTGATAATTATCAAACTGTTAGTCGTATTGCTGATAAAGTAGGATTAAAGGGACTAAAAGGGGTAGATGCTAATGATTTACCAAAAGATAATTTAGCTCATGTTGTTGATAACTATGATATTTATGGAAGAGTTACTCCACAAATGAAAAAAGCTATTGTTAAAGCTCTTAAAGAAAATGGATATACTGTTGCAATGACTGGTGATGGAGTTAATGATGTATTATCTCTTATGGAAGCTGATTGCTCTATTGCGATGGCTAGTGGAAGTGATGCAGCTAAAAGTATCAGTCAATTAGTTTTATTAGATTCTAATTTTGCAAGTCTTCCAAGAATCGTAGCTGAAGGACGTCGTAATATTAATAATATTGAAAGAAGTGCTTCTCTCTTACTTATTAAAACAATTTATACTATTTTATTAATTTTAACTTGTTTATTCTTTCAATCAGAGTATTTCTTTATTCCTATTCAACTTACATTAATAACAACTTGTACCATTGGAATACCTAGTTTTGTTTTAGCTCTTGAACCTAATCATAATGTTGTTAATGGAAAAGGCTTTTTACTTAAAATAATTAAGAAGAGTCTTCCGGGAAGTTTTACAGTTTTCTTTAACATCATTATTATTTTGTTATTTAAAAAATATTTTGAAATAACACCACAAATTACCAATTCATTAGCGGTTTTTATAACTGGAGTAACTGGTTTTATTCATCTTAATCGTGTATCACGTCCATTTAATTATTTACGTGGAACATTATTCTTTTTATTAATAATAATCTTTATTTATGGTGGTCTTTTTCAAAGAGAATTTTTTAGCTTACAAGAAGTTAATGGTCAGATAGGATTGATTACATTTTTACTAACTATTTTTTCATTGTTTTCTTATAATGTAGTGGAAAAGTTAGTTAATTATTTATTTAATTTAAAAAAACAAAATAGTAGCGAAAAAGCTAAATAGTTGCATATACTAATAGTGGTGATAAGGATGAAAAAGGAACAATTTAAATTATTTGTACAAAATCATCCAAATTTGGTTCAATATGTTAAAAATAAGGAAATGACTTGGCAACAATTTTATGAAATATATGATTTATATGGTGAAAATAATAGTATTTGGAATACTTTTAACGATAATAATAAAAGCTCTAATTCAAGTCTTATGACAACTATTAAGGATTTCTTTGATTTGTTTAAAGGTATTGATTTAAATGGTGTTCAAAAAGCTCTTGTTTCATTAGATAAAGCAATCGAAGTATTTAAAGGATGGAATAATTCTGGTAATAATTCTAATACTAATAATTATGAAGAAAGGCCAAAATATAAATATTTTGAGGATTAATTATGATGATGAGTGTTCAATATCTTATTAATAATAATCCATATTTAAAAAAGTATTTACGAGAAAACTCGTTCTATTACAAAAATCTTCTTCGTCATCCCGAGTTTATTTATCAATTAAATGATTTAATGCGAATATCATATAAATTAACTCTTCCAGATAAATTAGATCGAATTAAAGATAACATTCATATGTTAAATACCTTTATGGATGTTTTGAAGTAAAAGCCCATACTATGGGTTTTTATAATATAAACGTAGAATTCATTGTCAATAATTGTCAAGGATAGATTATTCAAATTCCGGATTATTATAAAATGTGATACAATTATTATGGTGTTTAATATGTTTAAAAAGGTTCGAAATATTAAAATTAATTATAAGCAGTATGGTGAAGGGACAGATGTTATTTTGTTACATGGATGGGGACAAAATATTGAAATGATGGATCCTCTAGGTAACTATTTAAAAGCAAATCATAGAATAACTATAGTGGATTTACCTGGTTTTGGCTTATCGTCTTTACCTGACTATGCTTATGGTGTTAGTGATTATGCTATTCTTCTTCATGACTTATTTGAAGAACTTAAAATATCTAAACCAATATTAGTTGGTCATTCTTTTGGAGGAAGAATAAGTATTGTTTATGCATCGATGTATGAAGTTAGTAAAGTTGTTCTTTTTGGAAGTCCATGTGTACGACATGAAAAAAAGAGTATTAAGCAAAATATTTTAAAAAAAATAAAGAAAGTAAAAGTATTAAAACCAGTAGCTAATCTTATGAAAAAGTTTATTGGTAGTCCAGATTATAAAAATGCCAGTCCTCGAATGCGAGAAGTATTAGTTAAAACCGTTAATGAAGATTTATCTTTATATGCTAAAAAAATTAATTGTCCTTGTCTTTTAATTTGGGGAGAAAATGATACAGCTGTACCAGTTAGTGAAGCTAAAGAGTTGGATAGTTTATTAAAAGATAGTGCCTTAATTATTTTACCGGGAACGCATTATTGTTATTTGGAAAATTTACATCAAGTTATTAATATTTTAAATAATTTTATATAATTGGGAGGTGAATATATGATATTATTTTTAATTAGCTATATTATTTATATTGTTTATCGTAGTACTGAGGCAATGCATATGCTTCAACAAAACTTGTATAATGAAAATAATCGTTATTTAAAATGGATTAAAAAGAATTATAAAAAAGTTTTTACGATTTATGATTTTATCCCCATTATTTTCTTTATTTTTATTTATTTTATTGATGATAAACAAGTATCAGATTTTATTTTGGTTGCAGGAATGTTTGTATACATGTATGGAATATATAATGAATACAAAAAAAATAAAGAAAATCAAAATAAATTACCACTTAATATAACCAGTCGTATTAAAAGATTATTTGTTACTTTTCTTTTGTTAATTGGTCTTGTGATTGGTTTTACTATTAAAGCTCCTAATAGAATTGTCATGGCAACTATGTTAATTGTTTTATCATTAATATTAGGGTTAATATATTATTTTATTTATTTAGCGAATGTTATTGATATGCCATTAAATAAATTAGAATACTATTATTATTTTCACAAAGCTAAAAAGAAATTAAAACAATATCAAAACTTACAAGTAGTTGGAATTACTGGAAGCTATGGTAAAACATCAAGTAAAAATGTGGTAAATGAAATTTTATCTAGTAAATATATTGTAAGACCAACTCCAAAAAATTATAATACACCTTATGGTTTAATGATGACCATTAATAATTATTTAGATAAATTTGACGAAGTATTAATTGCTGAGATGGGAGCTTATACAACTGGAAGAATTAAAAACTTATGTGATTTTGTTCATCCTAAATATGGTATATTAACTGTAATTGGAGAAGCTCATTTAGAAACTTTTAAAACAAAAGAAAATATTCAAAAAACAAAATTTGAGTTAATTGAGAGTTTACCAAGTGATGGAGTAGCTGTTTTAAATAGAGATGATAGTTGGCAAGTAAATTATGAATTAAAAAATAAAGTTAAAGTTATCTGGATTGGTATTGATAATAAGGAAGCTGATGTTTATGCTACAAATATTAAATTTGGTAGTTTTGGAATGAGTTTTGATTGTCATTACAATCATGGTGAGAAAATATCTTTAAAAACAAGATTGTTAGGTAGTCATAATATTTATAATATTTTATCTGGGGTAGCTTTAGCATTAGAAATGGGAATTAGTATTAGTGATATTAAGGGAAGTGTGGCCTCACTTAAAGCTGTTGAACATCGTTTGGAATTAAAGAAAATTGGTAATATTTATATGTTGGATGATGCATATAATTCTAATCCAATAGGAGCGAGTGGAGCTCTTGATGTATTAAATAGAATGAATGGTACTAAAGTTGTAGTAACTCCAGGAATGGTTGAATTAGGAAAACTTGAAAAAGAAAAGAATTATGAATTTGGTAAAAAAATAAGTGAAGTTGCAGACTATTGTCTTTTAATAGGAGAAAAAAGAACAAAAGTAATTCACGATGCGTTAATAGAAAATGGATTTAATGAAGATAATATTTTTGTTTTAAAGCGGGTTATTGATGCTTATAATGTTATTAATGCTTTAAAACAAGATAAAGTTGATATATATGCACTTTTTGAAAATGATTTACCAGATATATATACGGAGGATAGATAAAATGAAAATTAAATTAGGTGTTATTTTTGGCGGTGTTTCTGTTGAACATGAAGTAAGTATTATTACTGCTATTCAAGCTATGAACAATATTGATAATCAAAAATATGAGATCATTCCTATTTATATTGATAAAAATGGAATATGGTATTCTGGTGCCATGCTTCGTGATATAAAAATATATAGTGATATGGAATTATTAAAACGATATGCCAAAGAAGTTGTTTTATATAAAAGAGATAATGAATTTGTATTACAAAATAAAAAAGGCATATTGAGAAGAGATATTACGACTCTTGATTTATGTTTTCCAATTATGCATGGAACTAAAGGAGAAGATGGAAATTTACAAGGTTATTTAGAAACAGTAGGTATTCCTTATTGTGAAAGTGATACATATGCAGCGGTTGTAGGTCAAGATAAAGTTTTTATGAAACAAATTTGGAAAGAAAGTGGAGTACCAGTTGTTAAGTTTGATTGGTTCTTTGATACTGATTTTAACAAAAATCCCGAAAAGATTATTGAACGATTAGAAAAAATACAATACCCACTTATTGTTAAACCGGCTAGACTTGGAAGTAGTGTAGGTATTAAAGTATGTAAGAATAGTCAAGAATTACGTGAAGCAATCGTTGAAGCAATTAATTATGATACTAAAATTTTAGTTGAAGAAGTTGTTGAAAACTTAAAGGAAGTTAATATTAGTGTTTTAGGAAATTATCAAAAACAAGCAGTTAGTGTTATTGAAGAAGTAGGTAGTAGTAACGAATTTTTAACTTATGAAGATAAGTATCGTGGAGGAAAAGGGAAAGCACCAAGTAAAGGTATGGCTAGCGCGAAAAGAATTATTCCTGCCAATATTTCTGATGCATTAACCAAAGAAATTGAAGATATCGCTGTTAAAGCATATCGTTCTTTAAACTCATCTGGAGTTGTTCGCATTGATTTTTTAATTGATACGAAAAATGAAAAAGTATATGCTAATGAAATAAATAGTATTCCTGGTAGTTTATCCTTTTATTTATGGAATAAGACAGATAAAGAATATCCTGAATTATTAGATGATGTTTTAAATATTGCTATTCGTGATTTTAAAAATAAAAATAGTAAAACTTATTCTTTTGATACCAATATTTTAAGTGATTTTAATAATAAAAATATGAAAGGTGTAAAAGGTATAAAAAAATAATTATTAAGAGAAGAGAAATCTTCTCTTTTATCTTAAAGCCAGAAATTTTAGTGACAAAAAATTAAATGCAAATGCTTTCAAAAAAATAGTATGTCAAATGATTAAATTCATCTTGATAACCTTATAAACTTATGTTATATTTAAGAAGAGATTAAGGAGAAATATGAAAGAAATTATTCTAAATCATCCAATGATTAAACATAAGATTTCT
>CAMNBS010000022.1 GCA_946533175.1 uncultured Clostridia bacterium | reverse complement strand
TTGTATCTCCAAGTCTTAACTCACTTCTTGTTGTACCAATACTACTCTCTAAAGCATCTTTATTTGATAACATTAAATACACAATAAAAGCTAATACAGCTAAGAAAACACCACATATAATTATTAATATTTTTTTATCTTTATGACTCATTACGCCTCCATACCTTATAATCTAATTATACTAAAAATTATAATTAATGCAAGACTTTTTAAAAAAAATGCCCTTAATTAAGAACACTTTTATACTAAATTTCTTCTTTTTTATTTTTATTCCACCTTAAGCCACCTTTTAAGAAATCTTTAATATAACCACTTGCTACTTCTTTCCTATTTCCCGATAAGACCACATGACTAGCATCCTTAATATTTGTAATCCATTTATTATTAGTATTAATTTTATTATAAATCATATCCCCTACTTCAAAAGGGATTATCTCATCATTCATACTACGAAGTATTAGTGTATCACATTTTACTTTCGATAAATAGCTTTGACTCTCTTTAACAAGTTTACGAAATTCTAAGAGCATAAATGGTGAAGTTCTTAAAGCTTTTTCCCATAAGTGACTATATTTTTCCAAATCTTTCTTCTTAATATCATTCGTATTTTGTTTTAAATTAATATAATCAAACGCCGCATTAACTAAAACTAGCTTTTTTATTTGCGGATATTTTCCAGCTACATAACAAGCTAATATTCCTCCCATAGAATGGCCAACAACATAAATTGTTCGATAGCCATTATTAATTAATTCCTGAATTTCGTTATCAACAAATTTTAACCAATCATCAAACTTTGCATGAGAAAAACGATCCTTATTATGACCAGGAAGAGTTCTAGCAAATACATCATAATTATGATCAAATTCCAAATAATTCATTAAATATTCATTATCATACAAATTACCCGTAAATCCATGGATAATTAAAATAGCTTTTCTAAAAAAAATCATATTCCTCCTAATTGTAATATACATCATTATTACAATAATTAAAATCATAAATATTATAACATACCAAAAAAAATTGTAAACATTTTGAAGTAATAATCTTGACTTAATTAACGTATTATGTTAATATATCTAGTGTTGTTCAAGGAAAACAGCGATATTACGCGCTCGTAGCTCAATTGGATAGAGCGTTTGGCTACGGACCAAAAGGTTGCGGGTTCAATTCCTACCGGGCGCACCATGATATCGGGATGTGGCTCAATTTGGTAGAGCACTTGGTTTGGGACCAAGTGGTTGCAGGTTCAAATCCTGTCATCCCGACCATTTTTGAATTAAAGATAATCTTTTTAAAGATTGTCTTTTTTTATTATCTGCAATCACTTGACCACAAACCTTTAAAAGAGAAAGCAACCTTTTGGTTACCGCACAAAATAACTAAATTCAATTAATATTTTATTTCATCATACAAGGCCGTTATGTCATTAGCATTAATTGAAAAATCAGTTCCATGGTCATAAATTTCCCCCATTCTTCTTCCTGTTTTATAGTAACCAATTTTAAAAGTAATACTAATAACACCATTTTCAATAAGTGATAAGAAAACTTCAAAACTTTTCATTTTATAAAACTTTATTGAATTATAGTAATAATAACCATTACCATCAATTATTCTTGATGAGGCTCTTATAAATGCCAAATTTTTAAGCTTCATATTTATTCTTTCTTTTAACAAATCAAAAGACCAGGATATACCAATACTGATATTTTGATTTTTATAATCATAAATTAGTAGATCAATTTTTTCTTTTTCCCAGTTAATATTTAATTTTCCTTTTCTACCATAAATTAATTTAGTAAAATCTTTTCCATTAAAAGTGCAATATAATTTCTTTATATTTTTATCTTCCTTACACTTGCATCCTAAACTATTTAGTATTCTTTTTATTGGATATAAAAAATCCCCATCTGGAGTCAAATTAAATAAATGAATATTTTTAGTTGAATGTGTATTCATTGTTTTAATTTCTATGTTACCAAAATCTGGCAGTGGAAAATCATCTTCTTTTTTTCCCAATAACTTTTCAAAAGTATAACCCACTGATTTAAATCCTTTTGATTTTTCCATTACCCACCCCATTTCTTTTATTCTTTTAAACTCATGCAATAATTTTATCATGTCTGTATTCATTTCTACCTCCAATATTAATATACTAAAATAAATTTGTATATAAAAAGATTACAAGATTTTTTCCTGTAATCTTTCATTTTATTTTATTTTTGAACAAATAATTTTTCCACCATCATCCATAGTATCAAGAGGTTTATGACAAGTTCCCAAATATGCATTACTTCCGGTGTAATTAGAATTACTTTTACGAATTTTATTTATATCATCACTACTCAATACAATTGAATATGATTTACCAGAATAACCAGTAGCTACCTTAGTAAAATCTAATCCATATTGATTATTCAACCAATTATTGCCAATACCTCTTGTCTTATTTACAAAAGGATTTGTTATTTCAATAGGACGATAAGCTAAATTATCACTTTTAACAACAGTTAAAACACATCCATTATTATTAATAGATGATTTAGTATCTCCTAAATTTTTTAATTGAATATTAAATGTATAGTTTCCAGGCTTTACATCAAAATTAGTATATATTTTATTTCCACCATCAATACTATGATCTTCTGATGTGGTAACATCTCCAGTAGTTAAATCAAGATATACTTTAGAAAGATTTAAACTATATGATTTTTTCTCTTCATAATTAAATGGCGTTTGAACTTTTAAATTACCCATAAGAGTTACATAATTATTATTTGTTTTAGTAATTTTTGATTCAGATGGTTGATTGATAAAATTAAATGTTCCTTGACGAGTTATTTTTTGATTAAAAGTAATTAAAGCCTGTGGAGTATTTTTCGATGCATAATTCCAGCTATTATAATTTTTGGCATAACTTTCTAATTCATCAAGAATAGTCTGATAAAATGCTCTATCTTTTTCATTATTTGTATTGTTCTTTAACTGTTGAAATTTTTCATATGTTTTTTTCCATTTATTAGCATCAAAAGTACTAGAACAATTCTTAGTAAGATTTACTCCAATATTATATGCAAATCCCTGACCAGCTTTTATGGTCAAATCTCCATTATTAAAATCACTAACAATATTTTCACTACATTTTATAGTATAAAAAGCCGTATTATCTTCATCAGCACATCCATAGGTTGTTTTAGGTTTTATGGTTACTTGTTTAACACAATTTCTTTCAGCATTTTGTGGTGTTTTGACCTCTGTTGCCTTGCAACTTTTTAATTCCTCCACTTCTTCCTCATGATAAAGCAAAATTGTTGCTTCATTAGCAGGTCTAACCCAAGAAGATGGAACCCATCTTTTAGTATTTTTAACTTTTATGGCATACCAACGAATATTATCATATATTCCTGTATCAACTACTTTAAACTTTTCATTAATTTGAATTGCATAGGTACTACTCTTTGTATTTGAATTATAAAATCCCGGTGTTCCCCATGTATAACCATTTGGCATTAAATTAACCACTTCATTAGAATATGTTTTGGTTAGCAAAAATTGAGTATTTTCCTCTGTTACTGCCGAAGCTGAACTATTTTCATTAACATAAATAATACTTAAATCCATCTCTTCTTTACAATAACTTTTACAGTTAATTTTAGTGCCAGTATGAGTTGTAAGACGCATCTTATAACCAGTAATTGCATTATTTTTAGGAATATTTGCTAAATCAATGCTAAACTTAAAACCAACATCTTCATAACATGCCGTTGTATATGGATATTCACCTTCGCCGCCTCCACCATTAACTATTTGCGCATAGGCAACAGATCCTCCCTTATAAGCTTGGGCGTATGTAAGGCTTACTAGAGGTGGTTTTTCGTTCATTACAATTACTTTATTATTATATTTTTCACCAGATTTATAGAAAGCAATTTCTTTTTTATCTTCACTTATACCTATCAATGTTAATGAATATTGATATAAATAATCAGCATTTTTATTGCCACCTTTAACTTCACCATTTTTAGTATATTTCATACTTCCATAATTGCAATATGCACCATATATGGAATTCCCGTATCCATTTTTCCATTCTGTTCCCAAATAACGCTTTCTTCCACCATACGTAACGGATGTACCAACATCACCATCATAGACAATCTCACCACTTTGCCGATCATTTTTGCGATTATCAAAAAATGTGACAAAGTTCTGCCCTAATCCATTATCATCATAACCACTCAAACCATTTAAGATAGCCCATCCTTCAATATAAGCTTTACCATCATCTTTTATTTCAAATTTAGTAACTTCATAATTGGATGATCCATGCCAGGCATAAACATTATTATTCAATAAAACGATAAATATAAATATAATTAATAATCCAAACTTCTTTTTCATAGAGTATTTTTCCTTCTCTGTTTAACAAAAAATCTAATTAAAAGATATAATGCTAATAATAATATTATTCCTATTCCAATATAAATCATTATTGTCCAATCCATTTTTTTTTCATTTATTTTATCATCACTATTTTGTGATAAATTATTAAGATACGTTTTAAGAGCACTGTGGAAACTATCATTGGTTAATTTTTGAGTTGTAAACTCAGCACAATATTTAAAATCAGGATATTTTTTACAATTTGCATCCTCAGAATAAGGATTATAATAAGGAAGTTTAATATTCTTAGTTAAAATTGTTTGACCTGAACATGGATTAGCTACATAACCTTTAATCGTGATTGTAATATTCTCTCCTTCACTAAAACCATTAAGAGTTCCAAAATTACCATTTCCTCTTTTAAATTCTTTATAATCTAAATTATACCAATCTTTAATTATTAAAACTTTAAAATCATCATTTAAATTATTTGCTGTAAGTGAATAAAGAGGATATTTTATTCCATCAGCTTCTTTCAATTCATAGTTATAATTTATTTCAACTTTACTAGCTAAAACCTTTAATCTTTCTAATTCTTCCTTTTGACAAGTACTAGCCTTAACACCAGGAATTAAAAATATTATAATTAATAAAAAAATAATATATTTTCGCATTACACTACTCCTATATTATCATTATACAAAAAAAATTATTGGTGGTCAATTCCATCAATAATAAAATTTTCGCTTTTATGGGGTTCAGTAAATAATAAATCCCGATAATTTTGTTGTCGTAATACTTCATATAAAACAATAGCACAACAATTAGAAAGATTTAGACTACGAACATTTTTAGTCATAGGAATACGCATACAATGTTCTAAATCATCTTTTAAAATTTCTCTAGGTATTCCTGTTGATTCTTTACCAAAAATCAAATAAATTTCATCATCTTGATTACTATAATCAAAAGATGTATGTGGCTTCTTACCATATCTTGTAAAATAATAATATTTTCCTTTATTCTTTTCTTTGAAATCATTCCAATCCTTATAGACATAATACTCTAGTTTATCAATATAATTAACTCCTGCTCTTTTTAAATTAGCAGCATCTAACTTAAATCCTAGTGGTTCTATTAAATGTAACTTTGTTCCAGTAGCTACACAAGTACGCATAATATTACCTGTATTAGTAGGAATTTCTGGTTCGTATAAAACAATATTTAACATCATTCACCTCAGTAAGTATTATAGTACTTTCTACTTTAAAGATAAAGATATTTTAACGACAAAACCTTTTTTATTATTCATAAACTTAATACTTCCCTGATGCATTTCAATAATTTTTTTAGACAGAGTTAAACCAATACCATTGCCTAATACTTTATTAGAATAATTTTTACCAATTTTATTAATTTCCATACATTTTAATCCATCATCACAAATACTAATTTCAACTTGATCAAATAATACTTTATATTGAATAAAAATACTTTTACTTTGGGCTTCAATACTATTTTTTATGATATTATAAAATACTTGTTTCAAACGATTATAATCAGCTTCTAAATATATATCTTTATCCTGAAATTCTATTTTAAAAGTAATTCCTTTTTTCTTGAGAAAATCTTGCATACTATTTTTTATATCCATTAATAAAACATTTAAATCTATTTCTTCTTTAACTAATTGTATTTTATTATAATCAAGATAATTATTTAATATTTCAAGAGAAGTATCAATTTCTTCTTTAATAATTTCCTTATATTTTTCTAAATTACTTTTATTCATCATTTCTAAATAACCTCTAGCCACAGATAAAGGGTTTCTTATTTCATGAGCTAGAGTATAAATATCATCTTTCATATCATCACCTCATTATGAGAATATCATCAAATTATGTCGAATTTTGTCGAAAAATGTCAAAAAAAAGAAGAAATTATTTTTTCTTTATTTCTTCAATATACTTTTTCAATTGTTTTGAATTAGATCCTAAAATTATTTTTAATTGATTATCTATTTCAACAACCCCTTTAGCTCCTAATTTTTGTATTTCTTCTTTATTAGCTAAAGAAACATCCCGTAAAGTAACAATAAAACGGGATAAGTTGACTTGATGTGAAACAATATTATCAATGCCACCTAAATAATCCACCAATTTATTAACTTCTAAATGAGCATCTTTTCTCATTGATTTAAGTATTCCAAACAAAATAATTAGCAAAACAACCCCAATTATAATATATTTATAATCCATATTTCATCTCCTATATTTATTATATAATGAATAATAAAAAAAAGTAAAGAAAATAAAAGAGATTATTTTTTCTCTTTTATTAAATCATTCGTAAATTTTAGATATTCCTCTAAAGATAATTCATTAGTATCGCTACTTCCATATACACGATAATTAACTGTTTTATTAGTCATTTCATTATCACCAAGAACTAAAGTATGAGGAATCTTTTTCATTTGACTTTCACGCATCTTGTAACCAAGTTTTTCATTTCGATCATCAATCTTAACACGAAGATGATGTTCGCGTAATAATTTTTCAACTTTCTTAGCATAATCTAAATGATATTCTAAGTTTACTGGAATAATATTTATTTCAAGTGGTGCTAACCAAAATGGTAGTATCCCTTTAGTTTCTTCCAATAAGAAAGCAGTAAAACGATCAAAGGTTCCAAAAATAGCTCGATGAATAACAACTGGAACTTTTCTTTCTCCTAATTGATCAATATAACTTAAATCAAATCTCCTTGGAAGAAGAAAATCTAATTGACAAGTTGAAAGGGTTATTTCTGGACCTATCGCTGGTTTTACTTCAACATCTAACTTAGGACCATAAAAAGCCGCTTCTCCAACTGCTTCGTAATAGTCTACTTTAAGTTCGTTTAACACTTCACGTAATTTATTTTCGGCATTATTCCACATTTCATCATCATCAAAATATTTTTCTTTATCCATCGGATCACGAAGTGATAAACGGAAAGAATAATTTTTGATACCAAAATCTTTATATACATCTAAAATTAATGAAACAACACTTTTAAATTCATCTTTAATTTGATCAGGCGTTACAAATAAATGAGCATCATTTTGACACATACATCTAACTCTTTCAAGTCCTTTTACAGCTCCACTAGCCTCATAACGAAAATCAGTAGCAAACTCACCAATACGAATAGGTAAATCACGATATGAATGAAGTTCGTTTCCATATATCAACATATGATGTGGACAATTCATTGGACGTAAGACAAACTCTTCTTCATCCACCCTCATCTTAGGAAACATATTTTCTTGATAATGATCCCAATGACCAGATGTTTTATATAAATCAACTGTTCCGACACAAGGAGTATATACATGTTGATAACCTAATAACTGTTCTTTTTCATAAATATAATTTTCTAATTGTTTACGAAGTAAAGCACCATTAGGAAGCCAAAGAGGCATTCCACGACCAACTAAATCATGTTGCATAAAAATTCCTTGTTCCTTACCTATTTTTCGATGATCACGCATTTTCGCTTCTTCTAGTTCCTTTAAATAAGCATCTAAATCTTCTTCCTTTTTAAAACATACTCCATATATTCTTTGAAGCATCTTATTTTTTACATCACCTTTGTAATAAGCTCCACTAAATTTAATTAACTTAAAATATTTTAATTCTTTAACACTTTCTACATGTGGTCCACGACAAAGATCAGTGAAATCTCCTTGAGTATAACAAGAAATAACTGTATTTTCATCCATATTATTAATTAAATCAATTTTATATGGATCATCTTTAAACATTTCTAAAGCTTCTTCCTTTGTTAATTCGTGACGAACAATTCTTTTACCATCCTTACTTATTTTTTTCATTTCTTTTTCTAATTTTGGTAAATCTTCATCGGTAATTTTATTATCTCCTAAATCAATATCATAATAAAATCCCTCAGTTGTAACAGGTCCTACCCAAAACTTTGCATGTGGATACAAATGCTTTACTGCTTGAGCAAGTAAATGTGCACAACTATGATTTAACGTATTTAGTTCCATATTCTCTTTAATATTTATCATAACTTCTCTCCTTTAATAATAATTTTTCTTTCTTTTTACGATATTCTAGTGGTTCTTCTTGTTTCTTTTTGCGTATTAATTTGGTAATCATCAAAGCTTGTCGTTTATGTCCTTCTAACCGCAATCTTCGTCGAATTTTAAGTAATTCATCTTTTGATAATAAAGTATAATCATCAATTTCAAAAGAAAACTCTTCATCATCAGTTAACTCATCTTCTTCAAATTGTTCAACAATTAGATGGGGATTATAATAATAAACAATCCGATTGGTCCGATCATAAACTCCTAAAACCAAGCCTCTAACTATATCTTCAGGATAAACATCTTCATACTTACATGTCCGAATATAGGGAAATAAAAGTTTTATATCAGCGTGCGTTATTCTTTCTCTTCGTAATGAAGTATGATATATACCATAATAATTATGCAAAAAACTTATTAAATCAATCGTTTTCATTGAATCACTTCCCCCCACAAAAAAAGAGATAGTAAGGAGTCAATAAGACGGTACCATCCCTTTATTTACTTAATTAACATAACGGTTAAAACCGGAATAACTTTTAATTATCCTATTCATAGGTAGTAGCTTACTTAATTATTCATTAGTTCTCACCAACCACTAACTCTCTAAACAACTTTTAAGCAGTCTCGTCCTAATCAAAATATTTACATTTTTATTATAACACTCTATAAATGTTTGTCAATTAATATTAATCATTATTTAAAACTATCTCAATTTTTTTATCAATATTTAGCATATGATATTTAACACCACATTTATCAAACATAGCTTTACTAATTTTAGTACTATCGCTATTTTTATATTTATCACAAATATAAATAACTTCCTTAATTCCACTTTGAATAATTAGTTTAGCACATTCATTACAAGGAAATAAATCGACATAAATGCGTGAATTTTCCAAATCTTTTCTTGAACCACGATAATTTAAAATGGCATTCATTTCACTATGGCAAACATAAGCATATTTAGTATTTTGCATATCTCCTTCTCTGGACCAAGGAAATTCGATATCCTGAAAACCATTCGGAGCTCCATTATAACCAATTGATAAAATTCGATTATCCCCTCCAACAATACAAGACCCAACTTGTGTTGACGGATCTTTACTACGCATACTAGATAGCTTGGCAATAGCCATAAAATATTCATCCCAACTTAAATAATCTTTTCTCTGCTTATTAATTTCCATTTAAAACTTCTCCTTCTAAATAATTATCAATTTTTTTGGTTATTATTACCTTTACAATACTATTTCTTTCTAATGGTTTATTAACTTCTACTTTAAGATAATTACCTGTGTGACCTACCGAATAATTATCTAATGATTTTTCAATTAATACTTCCATCTTTTGACCAATAAACTTTTCTAAATATTTTTTTTCTAATTCATCACTCAATGCCATTAATCTTTTAACCCGTTCTTTTTTTATTGATTCATCTATTTGATTTGGCATTAAATCTGCTTTAGTACCACTTCTTCTAGAATATGGAAATACGTGAATTTTACTAAATCCTATTTGCCTAGCAAAAGACATAGTCTCTAAAAAATCTTCCTCACTCTCATCAGGAAACCCAACAATAATATCCGTTGTAATAGAAATATCTGGTCGAATAATGCGAATTTTTTCTATTTTTTTGGCATAATAATTTTTATCATATTTACGATTCATCAAAGATAAAATTTTATCGCTTCCAGCTTGAAGTGGAATATGAAGATGTGATACTATTACATCATTATTCTTTAAAACATCTAGAAAATCATCATTTAATTCGGTTATTTCAATAGAAGATATTCTTAATCTATCTAACCCTTTTAACTCAACTAATTCCTTTAATAAATCTGGAAAAGACGTCTCACCATCTTCACCATAATGACCAGTATGAATACCGGTTAAAACAATTTCTTTATATCCATTATTTATTAAACTGGTTACTTCATCAATAACTTTAGCTTTATCTTTACTTCGACATTTTCCTCGAGTATATGGAATAATACAATAAGAACAAAAATTTTCGCAACCATCTTGTATTTTAACAAAAGCCCTTGTTCTTCCAGGCATATTCTCAATAAACATATCCTCAAACTCACTATCAAAATCTTGATACAATTTTTTTATTTTTTGGTGATTTTTCAAATATTCTTCTACTAAAAAAACAACTTTATTTTTATCTTTATTGCCAATTATTATACTTATACCATCATTTTGATAATCACGATTAGCTTCTATCATACATCCCATAACAACAATACATGCTTGAGGATTTTCTCTTATAACACGATTGATTACCTTTCGACTTTTAACATCCGACATATTGGTTACACTACAAGTATTAATGACATAAATATCGGCACTTTCATTATCTTGGACTATCTCATAATTTTTCTCTTTAAACTTATTTATAATAAATTCAAGTTCGTAAGTATTAACTTTACATCCTAGACAGATTCCTTTAACTTTCATCCTTCCACCACACATTCATGAGTATTTTATCATAAGCGATGAAAAATTGCACGAATTATTTTTATTCCAGATTATAATCCATAAAACATGGATCATGATAATACGCTTTACTTACCTTCCACTCCCCTTTTTCTAAAACTAAAACAAACTTTTTATGATATTGATGATTACCTAGATAAGTACCTGTCGAAATATTATCCGTAAAAGATACTGTATAAGTAATCATATTATCGTTAATTTCCTCAACCTTAATTTCTTGATCCTTACTCATTCTACTAGCATTACAGGTATTCATATTACTAAAATAATATTTTCCATCTTTTTCTTCATACCACTTAAAAGATAATCCATCACCATATACTTTATCATAATCAATATTACTAGCGAATAAATGAGCAAAAGCTTCTTCAAACTTTGTTGCCATACAGGTCTTTTTATTCTTTTCATAAGTACAACTAAATAATTTATACTCATCTTTCATTTTTTTACCATTAACACTAAAAGATTCATTATTATATCGTGAATCATTAAAAGCACCATCAACAACCCATAAGAATTCTAAATATTTTTCTTCACCCAATAATAAGGCATCTTCCATAGTTTTAGTATCATTTCTTTTAACATTTTTACCAACAGCTAATAAAATTCCAAAAATAATTATTATAATTAATGCAATGTAAATATATCTTGAAACTGGCTTTTTTTCCTTCATTCTTATCTCCCATACTAATTTTATAATAATTTAATATATTTCGCAAGAAAAGAAACAAAAAAAGACTACTTTTGTAGCCTTTTTGTTTAATCAATAGATATTACTTTTTTTGCCTGTTCTGCTTTTTCAGGAACAACAACTTTTAATATTCCATCTTCATATGATGCATGAATATTCTCTTCATCAATATCGCCAAGATAAAATGATCTTTCCATATTATTGTAACGTCTTTCATGTCTTAAGAATTTCTTTCCTTCATGTTCATCTTTATGAAATTCTTTCTTCGCAGATATTTTTAAAGTTCCCTTATGACATTCTATTTTGATTTCATTCTTTTTATACCCAGGAAGATCCATTTCAACATGATAATTACCATCTTTTTCGTAAATATCACATTTCATTCCTTTACTGAAATCAACTTCGTCTAACATATCTTCATAAAATCTACTAGGTAACATAAACATCACTCCTTTTCTATTATTACTCTTTCGATATTATATCACATACCATATTTGTTAATTCATTTGGATCAATTACTGATAAGCCGTTAATAAGTAACGCCATATCATATAATACTTTAGTATATTTCTTTAATTCATCATCCTCTTTTTTATTATGTAATTCTAAAATCTTTTTATACACCGGATGATTAATATTAATTGTCAATACTTTATTAGCCTCAACATTCTCACTATTTGGCATTGCATGTAAGACTTTTTCCATTTCAAGAGAAATATCACCTGTCGATGATAAAGATACTGGATGATTATTTAATTTATCACTAAACTTAACATCACTAACTTTAATAGTTTCTTTCATTAAAGTTAATAAATCTTTATTATCTTCATTAATTTTTTTAACTTCATCATTTACTTCTTCTAATTTGTCATCATCCTGAACATTAACAAATTCTAATTCTTCATATTTATGCATTGTCTTAATAACGAATTCATCTAAATAATCTGTTAAAAATAATACTTCATGACCCTTATTAAGCATATTTTCTACTTGTGGCATCATCTTAATTTTACTAATGGATTCACCACTGGCATAATATATTTTATTATCTTCACCAACTAAACGATCTTTATATTCTTGTAATGTAGTCATTTTATCATCATGACTTGACGAAAACAAAAGTAAATCTTGTAATAATTCTTTATTCATTCCAAAACTTTGATAAATGCCGTATTTAATACTATTACCAAATTCTTTAAAGAACTTTTCATAATCATCTCTTTTATTCTTCAAAAGATCCAATAATTCTTTTTTTATTTTTGTTTCAATACTTTTTTCAATACTTCTAACTTGATGATTCTTTTGAAGAGTCTCTCTTGATATATTAAGATCAATATCTTCACTATCAATAATACCTTTTACAAATCCAAAATAATCAGGTAATAGATCTTCACAACGATTAGTGATTAAAACACCACGAGAGAAAAGCTCTAAACCTTTTTCATATTCTTTGCTATAATAATTTTCTTTTGCATGGCTTGGAATAAATAATAAAGCATCATATGAAACTAATCCTTCAACTTTACTTTTAATAACATGTAAAGGATTTTCATAATCATAGTAACGATCTTTATAAAAATTATTATAATCGTCATCTTGTACATCTTTTTTATTCTTCTTCCATATTGGAACCATACTATTAATTGTTACTTCTTCTTTTTGAGTTTTATTATCTTTAGTTACTTCTTTTTCCATAACAATCGGATAAGTTATATAATCAGAATATTTTTTTATAATCCTTTCTAAATTATAACTATCTAAATATTCACTATATTCATGATTTTCATCATCATTTTTTAAATGTAATGTAATTACAGTACCATAATCTTCCTTTGAAGCATCGCTAATAGTATAACCATCAGCTCCATCACTTTGCCATAAATAAGCATCTGTACTATCAATACTTCTACTTAATACATCAACACTACTACTTACCATAAAACTAGAATAAAAACCAACACCAAATTGTCCAATAATATCAATATCTTCCAATTTATTGTTCTCTAGTTTAAATAATTCACTACCACTTTTGGCAATTGTACCAAGATTATTCTCTAGTTCTTCTTTTGTCATACCAATACCATTATCACTAATTGTAATAGTACGATTCTTTTTATCAAAATCAATCTTGATTCTTAAATCTTCTCTTTTAACTTCGATATTTTTATCCGTTAAAGAACGATAATAAAGTTTGTCCAAAGCATCTGAAGCATTTGAAATTAACTCACGTAAAAAGATTTCTTCATTGGTGTAAATAGAGTTTATCATCATATTTAATATTTTCTTTGATTCTGTTTTAAATTCTTTCTTCTTCATAGTCTCTCCTTTTTGTTTACAAAATAATCATAGTACTATTTTTAGCAGTTGTCAATAGTGAGTGCTAACTTTTTTTATTTTTTATAAACTTTAACCTTATCAGAAGATATTTCTCTTTCAATAATACCAGGTATTTTAGGCTTATTAGAACCAATATAATTAAATATATGTAAATCAAACATTCTTTGCAAATCCTCTAATTCAACCACAATTAAACCATTCTGTGGAGAATAACAGTAATACATATTTTTATCACTAATTACAGTTAAGATAATTAAAACCATTTCTAACTTATTTTTAGTATTATCATTACGAATAATACTAACAGGTAACATCTTAGACCTTTCTTCACTATTAAAAAGCTTACTTCGAACATAAAAAAAGTATGATATTCCATCAATTCCTTTTAAATTAATACTATTAACTCTCTCAAAAAAAATTTGTAATCTTTCATAAAAACTTTTTTGAGATATTAAATCATTAAAATTATAATGTTTTCTTTTATCAAACAATTTATAGATTTGCATAACCATATGCTGAAATTCCTGTCTTGTTTGACTATTTTGATTAAAGCATTTAATTCCTGATAATGGTTGATTCAATTTAGCCTGCATCATATCACTAGTAATAATAGAGGCACATGGATCAATACTAATTAAATATTTACCACAACGGAAACACATATTAACATGACCTTTTCCATATTCTTCACCATTACATTTTAAATAATTACTTTTAAAGTTTATTCCTAACTTATTTAATATAAAACTATATATTAAATTAAACTCAAAGCATACAACTTCGTTATTAGTTAAGTTTATTGACTGTATATAGTTAATATCTTGATGCTTTAAAGATACTTTACCTTGTTGATTAAAGGCATAGTATTCTTCATTATAAGTTAATAATCGACACATTTTTATATAAATATAAATAGCTTTTTCAAGGATAGTAAGACCATCAGTTCCTTCTATCAACGCTTGATATAATTCTTCATTAATACTTACTTTCTGATACAAAGTATCAACCGTAATTAAATATTTATTAAGAGCTTCTAGGTCTACATTAACTGAATCTACCAAATCATTATAATTATCAATAACATTTTGAGGAACAAGAAATCTTTTTAAAATTCTTTCATCTTCAAGAAAAAGTTTTATTGCATATAAAAAATGATTTTTAGGCATATCACCAATTAATTCATTTTTTCCTCGACATAACAAAACAAATAATTCTCTAGGTAATTCAATTATTTTAAGCATTTTCAAAACATTAATCGAATAATGAATATTATCAACATCTATTTCATAATTAATAAATTGATATTTGTCTTTTAATAAAGAATAATCAACCATTTTTTTTAGTGTTAAATATCTCTTTTTCCATTCATCGCTTATTTCTTGCTGACTATTAACGATATACTGAAAATAAAGTTCTATTCCACGAACAATGTGCATTTTATAGTATTCATAACTAACTTCATTATCACCAGAAGATATTGATAATACATCTACGTCATCACTAAACCATTTAAATACTATCTCATAATAATCATCACGTTCTAATATTCTTTGAATAATTTCAAGATAAACTTTTGCATTATTAACAAGAAAAACTGGTGACAAACCAATTTTCTGATATTCTTCTAAACTTTCGACAATAGTATACTGTTTCATCAAAATATCTTCTCCTTTCTAAATAGATGATATTATTCTAAAAACAAAAAAA
>CAMNBS010000021.1 GCA_946533175.1 uncultured Clostridia bacterium | reverse complement strand
CATGTTTGTCCAATTCGTACGAAAATAATTAATCATCATGTATATCGCCATACATATCGTCCAGAATATTCTTGCTGTGAAGAGAATGTAGTTAGCAATATTGACAATGGTAGTTGTTCATGTTTTAGATAAGCTTTAAGCTTATCTAATTTTTAATGCATTTTTTTCTAAAATGTGATATTATTATGTATATAAGGATAGATGTTATGAAGAAGAGAATAGGGTATATCTTAATGCTTATTATTGCTATTGTTGGCTGTCGCTTATTATATGGAATAAATTATGGATTAAATAGTACGGCATATTATCAAGATAATTTATATCGGTATGATATTTTAAATAATCAAGAATTATTAGATATGCGAATTGATGGTCGTTATATATACTATGTTTTAAAAGATTATAAAAAATATTCCTTTATTAAATACGATATAACTAATAATAAATATGAAAAAGAATATATTTTTAATAATCCAGATGAATTACAAGAAATAAAAATTATTCAAGATGATAATTATTTTTATTTAACATCTTTTAATAATAATTTATATCTTAAATTTGATTCTCAATTAGAATTAATCGAAGAAAAAAGAAATATTACTAATAAAGATAATAAATATGGTTTATTTAAAGAAAAATTAGTTACAGTTTCCAAAAATAAAATATATTATCAAGATAAACTATATAGTGAAGTTGATTTAGCTTGTGGTAATATTCAAGAGATATTATATGAAAATAATGTTTACTTACGCTTTTATGATAAAACAAATAATATGGGTTGTCTTTATAATTTAAATAAAAAGGAAACCTATTATCTAGATTATGATCGCGTGTTAATTGCAAATAATAAATATTTAGAATATCAATTAAGTAATTTGAAATTCCGTTATGATCGAGAAGATTATTATTTAAATAACATTCGGGAAAGTTCATATTTAACAATACGAGATAATGGTGATTATTTGCTTTCTTATGATGAAAATAAAAATAGTTTAAAAATATATAATTTAGATACCAGAAAAATAATTTATAAAATTGAGGTACCAACATTTAAAAATAGTCAATTATCACATTTTTGCATTGATAATTATGTTTATTTTGTAGAGAAAAATAATACTGGTCGATATATTTATGTTTGGGAATATTTAAAAACACCACGAAATAATGAGAATATGGTTGAATATAATGAACGAGAATATAAGTTTAATAATAATAATTTACTTCGGGAAATAAAGGCTAAATATGGTGTTGACATATATTTATATGATAATAGTGTTATATATCTGAAAGATTATTATTTATTACCTTCATATGATGATATATTGATTAATGAACGTTTAAAAAATATTAAGAATATTTTAGATAAATCATCAATTGATCGCCAAGAAGCGGTTATTCAAAGTCATTTAAAAATTTATTTTAATAAACGAATTATTCATAATGGTAAAAATGAATATATTGAAGTTTACTATTCTAATAATGATAAAAACAATTTTGTTGCACTTGATATTTTGAATAATAATTTTAATAGTGTGGTATTAGATGTTATCGATAATATTCTAGAAAGTAGTAAGCCAGAAATAAAAGATTAATTTTTTCTATAAAAATACTTTTATTTTGGGCTTTTTTACTATATAATTATTGTATTAATTGGAGGAAGTATGGAAAAAATTAATGTATTATTTACACAAGAAGAAATTGAAAAAAGAGTAAAGGAGTTGGCAAATGAATTATATGAAAAGTATCATGATGAAGAAGTAACCTTTGTTTGCACTTTAAAAGGAGCAGTCTTTTTTGCTTGTGACTTACTAAAAAATTATAAAGGAGATGCTCGCATTGAATTTTTAAGAGTTTCTAGTTATGAAGGCGAATCATCAACTGGTAAAATAAATCTTAAATTACCATTAAAAGCTGAAAATATTCATGGCAAAAATGTTGTTGTTGTTGAAGATATAGTTGATACTGGATATACTCTAAATTATATTCGTAATTATGTTTTAGAAATGAAGCCAAAATCTTATATTGAATGTACTTTATTAGATAAAAAATCAAGACGTGTTATTGATATTAATCCAACATATTCAGGATTTGTTATTGAGGATTTGTTTGTTATTGGTTATGGTCTTGATTATGATCAAAAATATCGCAATTTACCTTATATTGGAGTTGTGGTTAAAGAATAAACTATCAATTGATAGTTTTTTTTAATTATTTTGTAGTTAATATTTTACGTATACAAATAATATGGCGAATAGTTACAATAAAAATATTAATCATCATGGATATTAAAAGACTATATAAACCAATTTTTAGAAATGATAACGCAAATAAAAAAACAGTTTTAATTATTATACCAATTAAGTTATCATACATAACATCTTTAGCATGATTAGTAGCTTCTAAAAAACTAGATAATGGCGCTTCCAGCGAATATAAAATAAAAATAGGACTTAGAAAGCGTAAATAATTAACTCCTAGAGTGGTTTTATAAAAAAACTTTAATAAAAATTCGGGAAATAGGTTAATAATAGCTATGGCAAAAACACATATTATTAAGGAAAAAGCAATGGCTTGTTTTAATTTATTTCTAATATACAAAATATTTTTTTTAGCGTATTCTCGGGCAATAATAGGAAACATGGCATTACTTATGGCGGTAGTGAAAAAACTAGGAAGGAGTAAAATGGGCATGACAAAAGCTGTTATTATACCATATTCTTGAGTAATAAATGTTGTATCATATCCAACCCTTAGTAAAACATAAGTGATGATGATTGGTTCTAAAAAATAGCCAATATTGCCTAATATTCTAGTTGCTGTCGTTGGTATAGCTACATCTAAAACATCTTTAAGATAATGAAAATTGGGTTTTAAATCCAGTTTTTTTATAGTAAATCGTTTAGGAAGAAAGAATATTAATACTAAACTAGATGCTATTTCCGAGAAAACATTAATTAAAATTAAGGCAGTAGTCGAAGTAATTGTTCCATATTTACGAAAAGATGGAATTACAAAAAACATTAATAATAGACGTATAACTTGTTCAGCTAAATGACTTATTACATGTGGAGTCATTTTTTCTTTACCAAAAAAGAAACCACGTAAAATACTTGATAGTGAATCAAAAGGAAGAACTAAACTAATCGCTAATATGGGAAGATAGGCATCAGGATTATGTAATAGATTATTAGCAATAAAGTGGCTACTAATAATTAAAAAGATTGTTAACGAAAGATTAATTAGGATTGAAAGGGGAAGAATGGAAAAAAGAAGCTTTTTACTTTGACATTTTCCTTCACTAATTAATTTGCTTATTCCTTTGGAAAAACCTAATTGACTAATGGCCATCATAAGTGAGAAAGTGGGAAGAACCATCATATATAGGCCAATCGTTTCGATGGAAGCGCTTCTTGACATAACCATTCGTATAACAATACCCAGTATTTTAGTTAAAGCTCCACCAATAATTAGAATTATGCTACTTTTAATAAATTTTTCTTTCATACTACATTATATTAAGAAAAGATAATTATATTAAAGCAAATTATGTAAAAAAAATATATCTCGAAAGATATATTTTTATTTTTTTCCATATCGTTTGTAAAACTTATCAATTTGACTAATTGTTTTAACTTTTGGTTTATCGTCTTCCATTCTTAAATAATTTAAATCCGTATATGGTAAGTTATCTGATGTTAGACAAGGATAAATGGTAATAATATTATCGGTATTATTAATACATATTACTTTAAAATAGTCCGCTAAATGATTATTAGCCTTTCCACAATTATCAAAACGAAAATAATAAGCATTTTCAATAAAACCTGGATATGTACGATTTTCTGGTGTAAAATATTTTTTAATTTCAGCTAGTACTCTTTGAATTGGAAAACTATCATAAAAAACAGTTTTTTGCTGGGAATCTACTTCACTAGAATAGCATGATATATGCTTCTTAATATGCTCAAGCATGTCTTGTTCATCGTATTCTAACAATTGTCTTAATAAGTATGATGATAATGCTGATCGCTCAGCGTTTAAAATTCCTAATTTTTTCTTCATATAAAAGATAATAGAAGTTATTTCTAATTCATTTATTCTATCACTATGGTTAAGACATAACTCATACATATCTTCAAAACGTTCTTGATATGCATATAGTTTAAATTTGGTAAATAATATATGCTTTTCTAAAATTTTTACACGTTCTGGATATGATAAATAATTTTGATCACTATAAAGACGATTTTCTAACCATATAACAAAATTCTCTGCGTCTTCAAAGTGTCCAAGGCGAATTAATAAACTCATATAGTATGTATAAGCAGAATAATCTTCTGGATATTTGCTTAAATATATTTCAAATTGACGTAATGCTTCACGTGGATCATTATTATATAGGGACATTATTTGCTGAAAGTCCCATTTATTAAAAAACTTATATTTCATATTTCCCCCTCAATTTCCGTATCATTCTATCATATTTACACTAAAATGTCAAATTTAACTGGTGGGATATGTAGTGATGTTATTTATTCAACATAATCGCATAATCACTACTTGTTAGAGATAGTTTTCCATTTTTAATAGCGAAATAAGAAGTGAATCCCGAATAATGTTTGCTTCCTAAAAGAGTAGCGTTAATGTTTTCATTGGTTATAATATTAATCTGACAATAATTACTTGTAGCGTTACTAGCTTCATCACAATATTTACTTACTTTGACATTAAATGCTTGTGTAAAAATGGTATCTTTATAACATGCTTGACAGTTATTTTTTAAAACATTAATATATTTTTGCATTTCATTATTAGTTGATTTTGTAATATTAATATTATCATGTTTTTCATTTATTTCGTAATAAATGTAACCATTATCTAATTTTACGCGATCATAGATTTTTTCTTTTTGAGGATTGGTATTATAATTCGTTATATATTCATAATATTTTTTTACTAAAGTTATATTGGCATTAATTTCAGAATTACTTTTGCCTTTTAAGATATTATAATCATTATAATCATATGCTTGAATAAAAGTTAAATGGTTATAAAAACTGACATTGTGTTGGCCAATGGTCGTTACTATTTTTTCAAGATTACTTTTATTAATATTTTTATAAGTAAAAAAGGCTATATTAGCATGATTTCTTAAAAGAGAGAGATAATTAGTATCAGTTACTCTAGTATTAAATAGAAAATCATTTTCATCAAGTTGATAACCAAGAACAATTGTAAAATCATTTTTATTAATATTTAGAGCATTGGCAAAATAATTATTTAGTTTTTCCATAAAAATAGTTTTTTCATAAGTATCTCTACAAGCATAAGTGTTGGTGTCAACTTCAATTTCATAGTTTATTCCTTGATAATGAGTTTTTATATTCATAATGCCACTTAGTTTTTCACAATAGGAATTAGGATGGCATGGATTGGTTGTTTGATAAACTGTGTTATCAATATTACTTTCTTGAAGTTCAAAGCCATATTTGTTTCTAATATAATTTTTGGCAATAGGAATACCGGTGTTATATATTTGAGTTTTTTCTTGTTCGATATTTTTGGGAATATTATCAGTATTATTGTTAGTATTTTCATTGTAGTTAATAGAAAAATTTCCACATCCTGTTATAAATAAAATTATGGAAAGTAGTAAAAATATTTTTTTCATTTTTTCATTCCTTTCATTAATCACTAAACGATTATTCTCTATTTAATTATAACAATGGGAGAAAAAGAAAACAATGTAGTGGGGGAAGTTTTTATGTAAAATATGTCAAATTTAAACATATAATTTATTATGAGAAAAATAAAAAAGAAATTAGGAATATTTCTTTTAATAATTATAATTATTATCATTATAGCCATTATAATTTTAAAAATAATTAATAAGAAGATAACACCAGTTGTAATGGAATATAGTATTTCGGAAATGAAAAGAGTAGCGTCAATTATTATTAATCGAAGTGTTAATAGTGATCTTTTATCGAAGAATGACGTTGACAAACTATTTATTGTAACTAGGGGAAGTAATGATGAAGTAATCACGGTTACTTTAGATAGTGTTATTGTCAATAAGATAACGGACAGTATAAGTGATGCTTGTGAGGATAATTTAAGATTGATTGAAGAAGAAAAATATTCGGAATTAAAAAAGAAGTTTAACATTGGTGAAGAATATTTTTGGGTTCCTAGTGGTATTGCATTTCATAATACATTATTTAGTAATATTGGACCAAAGATTCCAATTAATTTAAAAATAGTTGGAAATGTTACAAGTGGAATTGTAACGGATGTTAAAGAATATGGAATTAATAACTCTTTAGTAACTTTATCAGTGGAAATAAAAGTCGAAATGATGGTTATTTTACCATTTAGTAGTGATTATGTAAGTATTACTAATTATATCCCTATAGCGATTAAATTGATTCAAGGGAAAGTTCCTCAAGTATATGGTGGTAGTTTAATTAATTAAAAAAAGAAGATTTCTCTTCTTATGTATCTATTATTGATTATTAATCTCTCCCAAATCTAATATTTCTGTATTTTGGAATGGATCTTCTTTCGGTTTATTTTCCGTAATTAATGTTTCTTCATTAATGTTGGTTGCTGATTGAATATTTTCCGTGGTAAGATTATCTTCATTATATCTTTCATCAAGAATATCATCTATTTCAATTAGCTTATATATTTCTTCAAAAGAAGTATATCCTTCTAAGACTTTTTCTAGTCCATCTTGAAGAAGAGTGGTAACATCCTTAGTATAGACAAGTTTTCTTAATTCATCACGGGAAATATCCGGGTTATTGATGGCATCCCGTAAGAAATCATCAATTAGTAAAACTTCTTGGATAGCAATACGACCAGTATATCCATTACGACAATTATCACAGCTATCTATAGCATCATATATTTCTTGAACATCTTTATTTAATGTCTTTTTAAAAACTTGTTTTTCATAATCGGTTGTTTTCCTTAATTTTTTACAGTGTGGGCATAATCTACGTGCTAATTTTTGCGATACAATACCGGTTAGAGCACTGGATAAGAGATATCTTTCAACATTCATATCCAAAAGTCGTTCAATGGTTGTTAAAGAGTTATTGGTATGGATAGTTGAGAAAACCAAATGTCCTGTAATAGATGCACGAACAGCAATTTGGGCAGTTTCAGTATCACGTATTTCTCCAACTAAAATAATATTCGGATCTTGTCTTAAAATACTACGTAAAACTCTTCCAAAAGTAAGACCAATTTCGGAATTTACTTGGACTTGGTTGATTCCTTCAATATTCATTTCAATAGGGTCTTCAACGGTAATAATATTGGTATCTTTAGTATTTAGCGTTTGAAGCATGGTATAAACAGTGGTTGATTTACCTGAACCAGTTGCACCGGTTATTAAAATTATGCCGTTAGGAACTGCAATCATTTTTTTGATTTTTTCTAAGTTTTTTTCAGAAAAACCTAAATTTTCTAAACCATTAGCGCTTTGTGAATAATCTAATATACGAATAACAATCTTTTCACCTAAGTTAGTATTTAAACTAGAAACACGCATATCCAAGTCAATGCCATTAATATTACCTTTAATTGAACCATCTTGTGGAAGACGTGATTCAGTAATGTTCATATTAGAAATTAACTTAATACGAGTGGTTAAATTTCTTTTATAGGCATTAGGTACTAAAGCATGATCTTGTAAAAGTCCATCAATACGCAGACGAACTAAAATACCATTTTCACATGGATCAAAGTGAATATCACTAGCTTTTTTTGACACCGAATAGAGAATAATACTATTAACTATATCAGCAATTTCTTGGTTTTTAAAATCATATTCTATCATTCTTTTCCCTCTATTCTTTTTAATTTTACTCTAGCTTTTTTACATAGATTATTATATAATAGATTTATAAAATAATCAAGATAAGGAATGATAAAAATGATTCTATTGAAGAATAAAAAAGGTTTTGTGTTAACTGAAACCTTAATGGTTGCAGTGTTTATTATTGGAATATTTACATTTTTATACACTTCAATCTTGCCATTAGTTGGTACCTATGATGATAAAGTCAAAAGAGAAAATGATATTGATATTGTTTATAAATTACATAATTTAAGAAATATGCTTTATAAATACATTAAACCAGAAACTATAACAAATATTGATTATAAAGTATTATCATGCAGTGATTTTACAGATACAGGTTATTGTGAGACATTAATGAATTATTTAGAATTAAAAGACTATGACTTCATCTATACAAAAAGTATTAAAAATAATTATTCAATTTTAGTCAATAATAATGAGGATATGAAAGATTATTTAAAAAAATATCAAGATAGTAATGATGAAGTATTATTATTACATGATAAAACTAATCATACCATTGCGCATTTAAAATATAGTACTGAATAGGGAGTCAAATTATGATTTTAAGAAAACCATATGCTTTTTTAATTAAATTTTTTAAAGTATTTCATATTATTATGTTTGTTATATTTGTTTACTTAATATTTATTTTACGTAAAATTTATCTTTTTTTAAGTAACTATGCTAAAACCAATAATTTTTCTTATTTTGAAGATATGGTTAGTCGTTATGTGCCAATATTACCAATAATTTTAATTCTTATTGTTATAATACTTGGAATATTTATCTATTCTTTAATTCGTAAAAAAGAAAAGCCAATATTATTTTATAAAATTCTACTGATTTATAGTGTTCTTTTATTCATTGTTTTAATATATTCAAGAGGATTCTTTTCTTCTCTTGATATGCCTAATTATGAAAGATTATGGATTGTTATTTATCGTGATATTGTTGGTTTTTTATATTATATTAATTATTTTTATGTGGGATTTTGTTTTATTCGTGGATTTGGATTTGATATAAAAAAATTTAGCTTTGATAAAGATCGACGCGAATTAAAGCTTGATGCAAGTGATAATGAGGAATATGAAGTTAATATTGGAATTGATAAAGAAAATATTATAACGAAAGTTAATCGTGAAAAAAGAGAATTTAGTTACTATTTAAAAGAAAATAAAGCCTTTTTAATTCTTATAGGAATTATTTTATTAATAGGATTTGGTAGTTACTTTTATTTGAATAATTTTGTTTATAATAAAATATCACAGGAAAAAGAAGATGTTCTAATTAATAATATAACATATAAAGTTAATAGTAGTTTTCATACCGCGGTTAATAAATATGGTGATGTAATTAGTCAAAATAATTCGTTTGTTATCGTTAATTTAAATATTTTAAATAACAATAACGCACGTATTTCTTTTAATAAAGAAAAATTTCGCCTTCATTTAGGTGATAATTATTATTATCCAGTATATAATTATCAGAGTGATTTTGATGATTTAGGTAATCTTTATAATATAAATACTGAGATATCTTCAAAAGGAGATTATATTTTAATATTTAAAATAGGATCATATAATTATGAAAAAGCTTATTTGGAAATTTTAAAAAATAATGATTATCAGTATAGCGAAATAATTTTATCAATTCAAGATTTACGAAGAGAAATAATAAATGTTAAGATGGAAGAGGAAATACCTATTGAGAATAATACTTTTAATATATTAAAATATACTTATGTTAATCAAACAACTTATCAATATCGTGAATGTCTAAATGATTTGTGTAAAGATTTTACTAAAAGTATTGTGCCAGGTCTTAATAATAGTGTTTTAATGTTGGAAATAGCAAATTTAAATAATTATAGTAGTGTTTTTTATGAAAATAGTTTAGGAATTAATTATCTTTTAAATAATATAGAATATAATGTATCAGCTAAAGATATTAAAGTATTAGGTACTAATAATAATATTTTATATTTAAGTGTTCCTAAAAAAGTTGTAGAGTCTACGGAAGTGAAATTAACGATAAATTTACGAGATAAAATATATATGATTGGATTGGAGTAGTTATGAGTAAAAAAATGGAAAATGTTTTATTTATGGTATTATTCTTTCTCATTATTGGAATAATTACCTATGTAATTGCAATTAATTAGTAATAATTAAAGTGATTAGTGAATCACTTTTTTCTTGGCAAAAGATATTTTTCTAGTTAAAAGACATATAATATGTTATAATGAAGGTGGTGATAAGGATGCGTGTAATTATTAGTGCTGGAGGAACAGGTGGACATATTTATCCAGCGTTAAGTATTATCAAAAAGATAAAGGAAAAAGAACCAGATAGTGAAATACTATATATTGGAACAACTTCAAGAATGGAAGCAAAGATTGTACCAGAAATGAAAATACCTTATGTAGGGATTAACGTTATTGGTTTAAAAAAAGATTTGAGTATTTTTAAGGCTGGGCCCCTTCTTTTAAAAGGACTTATTAAATGTCGGAAAATAATTAAGGAATATCAACCTGATGTTGTTATTGGTGTTGGGGGATATATTACAGCTCCAGTTATTTATAGTGCCAAGAAATTAAAAATTAAAACGATTATTCATGAGCAAAATAGTATTCCTGGTAAAACCAATAAAGTTTTAAGTAAATACGCTGATAAAGTACTTTTATCTCTTCCTGGTAGTGCGAAATTTTTTCAAAAAGATAATAAAAATGTTATTTTAACAGGTAATCCTCGTAGTGAAGAAGCTTACCGAGCTAAAGCGATTGAAAAAAAAGAATTAGGCTTAAAAGAGAATAAAAAACTGGTTTTAATTGTTATGGGAAGTTTAGGTTCTACAACGGTTTCTAATGCTTTAATGGAAATAATTCCAAAGTTTAAAGAGAAAGACTATGAAGTAATGATTGTTACTGGAAAAGATTACTATGATGCATATCCTAAAGACATACCTAATAATGTACATATTGTTCCTTATTTGAATAATATGGTTAATGTTATGAAAAAAGTGGATGTTATGGTGACCAGAGCTGGAGCTAGTACTATTGCCGAAATATTAGCTATTGGTATTCCTTCGATATTTGTTCCAAGTCCATATGTAGCTAATAATCATCAATATTTTAATGCTAAGGAATTAGTTGATAATAATATTGGATTATTATTAGAAGAAAAGGATTTAAATAGTGAAAATTTATTAAAAAAGATTGATTTATTATTAGAAAATAGTGTATTATACAAAGAGATGCAGTCGAATGCTCAAAAAATGAGAATCATCAATAGTTGCGATAAAATATATGAGGAAATACGAAAAACTCTTGGAGGTTAGTATGCAAGATTTAATCAAAGAAATAATTGCTCGTCATTTAGGGAAAGTCCTAATTAATGAGAAAATTAGCAATTATACAACATATCGCGTTGGAGGAAAAGTAAGAGCTATATGTTTTCCTAAAGATGAAAAAGATTTAATTGAATTATTAAAAATAATTAAAGAACGTAAAATCAAGTTTTTTATTCTTGGAAATGGAAGTAATGTTTTATTTAGTGATAGTATGTATGATGGTATTATTATTAAATTAGATAATTTTAACAAAATTAATATTCAAGACAATATTATTGAAGTTGGAGCAGGATATCCACTGGTAAAATTATCACGCGATGCAATGCGAGCAGCTCTTAAAGGACTTGAGTTTGCATCGGGTATTCCGGGAACTGTTGGTGGAGCTGTTTTCATGAATGCAGGAGCATATGGCGAAGATATGAGCAAGATTGTTCATTCTGTCCGTATTATTAATAGTGATTTAGAAATTGTGGAATTAACAAATCAAGAAATGCAGTTTTCCTATCGAACCAGTCTTTTGCAAAATCATTTAGATTATGTTTGTATTTCGGCTAAATTAGAGTTAGAAAAAGGTAATTCTGAAGAAATTGAAGCTATTATGAATGAAAGAAGAGAAAAACGTCGTGCTACCCAACCACTTACATTACCTTCAGCAGGAAGTGTTTTTAGAAATCCTCAAGGGATGTATGCCGGTCAAATGATTGAAGAAATGGGTTTAAAAGGCTTTAGTGTTGGAAAAGCTGAAGTAAGTACGAAACATGCTAATTTCATTGTCAATAATGGTAATGCTAAAGCTAGTGATATTAAAAAGATTATTGATACCATTAAAACTAAAGCTTTAAATAAGTATGGGGTAAAATTAAGGGTTGAGCAACGATTAATAAATTGGGTTGGTGTTAGTGAAAAAGAAAGTGACAAAGACGAAGATTAGATTCAAAAGTTTTATTGTTCTTTTGATTATGGCATTGATTATTACTGCATTTGTTTGGCTATATCGTTCTTTAACAATAACCAATATCTATGTAACGGGTAATAATCTATTAACAGAAAATACTCTTATTAAAGAAGCAGGAATAGAAGATTATCCTAAAATATATCAAGTGTCCAAAAAAGAAATAGAGAAAAAACTTTTACTAAATCCTTTAATTAATAAAGTAACAGTTAAGATATCTTTTTTAGGTAAAGTAATTATCAATATTGAAGAAAATATTCCTTTATATTATGATTCATCTAATAAAGTCGTTTTATCAAATGGGGAAACTATGGAAGATTTTTATGCTCAAGTACCTCATTTAATTAATACACCAGAAGAAATATATCAAGATAAATTAACTAAAAAAATGGTTTTAATTGATAAAAATATTCTTCTTCGAATTTCTGAAATAGAATATAAACCAACCGACTTAGATAAAGAACGTTTTTTAATGTATATGCAAGATGGTAATTATGTATATATAACTCTTAATAAAATTAATTTAATTAATACGTATAATGAAATATATCCAACATTAGAGGGGAAAAAGGGAATTCTTTATTTGGACAGTGGTAATCATTTTGAAATAAAAAAAGAATAAGTATAGTAAAAACTATACTTTTTTTGTTATAATGAAGAAGTAGGTGAGTTATGAGTAAAATCAGTATAATGAGTGAGGATTTATCTAATAAGATTGCAGCTGGAGAAGTTGTTGAAAAAACCATGAATGTGGTTAAAGAACTTGTGGAAAATAGTATTGATGCTAAAGCTGGAAGTATTCGTATTGATCTTAAAGATAGTGGAGTTTTAGAGATTAAAGTTATTGATGATGGAATAGGAATGGATAAAGATGATGCTCTTTTATGTTTTGAAAGGCATGCAACTAGTAAATTACATAACATTAATGATTTATTTAATATTGCCTCATTAGGTTTTCGAGGCGAAGCTCTTCCATCTATTGCTAGTGTATCAAAAGTTATTTTAAAGACCAGTAATGGAAAAGTGGGAACAACAGTTAAAATAAATGGTGGTGTTTTAGAAAGTGTTGAAGGAAGTGATATTAGACGGGGTACTAGTATTACGGTAAGTAATTTGTTTTATAATACACCTGTAAGATTAAAATATTTAAGAAGTTTGTATGCCGAGCTTGCTAATATTACAGAATATGTTAACAAAATGGCTTTAGCTTATCCTAATATCAAGTTTATTTTAACTAATAATGATAAAGAATTATTAAATACGGATGGTAGTGGTAATTTACTTAAAGTAATTAATAGTATTTATGGTTTAGCAGTAACTAAGAAAATGATAGAAATTGATGGAGAGAATAATGACTTTCATATTATGGGATATACATCATATCCCGAAATTAACAAGAGTAATCGTAATAATATAACTATTTTAGTTAATAATCGGGTTATTAAAAATTATGATGTTATAAAAACAATTCATGAATGTTATCATACTTTTATGGCTCAAGATAAGTATCCAATTACGGTATTAAATATTCTTGCTGATCCATTTTTAATAGATGTTAATGTTCATCCAACTAAAATGGATGTTAAATTTTCTAAATTAGATGATTTAAAAGAATTAATAACTAATACTATTACGAAGAAGTTAAAGGAAACTCTTTTAATTCAAGAAGGAGTAATAAATACTGACTTTGTCATGGATAAAATTGAAAAAACTGAAATTAAAGAAGCATATTATAATCCTCCAGTTGAAGAGGTAACATTAAATTTTGAAGTACATGATGATAATCAATTATATTTAGATTCAGGAATAAAAGATGAAAAAAAAGCAAAAATCAATTTTGATGAAAGAGAAGAGTTAATTCCAGTTCATGAAGTTAAAATAAAGCCAATTAAACCTATTGGGGCTTGTCATGGAACTTATATAATTGGTGAAAATGAAGATGGTATTTATATTATTGATCAACATGCAGCTGCTGAAAGAATTAATTATGAAAAATGTTATAAGGCTATCCTTAGTCATTCAAAAAATATCATTGATTTATTAGTCCCAATTACTATTGAACTTCCTAGTAATGAATATATTATTTTAAAGAAACACTTTGATATTTTAGATCGTTTAGGATTTGTTTATGAAGAATTTGGAGTTAATACTATTGTAATAAGAAGTCACCCAGTTTGGCTTCCTGATTATGCCTTAAATGAAGCGATTCGAAAAATAATTGATATTATTGTTACGGAGGAAGACTTTTCAGAATTAAAATTTAGTGATCGTATTAGTATGACTATGGCTTGTAAAATGAGTATTAAAGGAAATGATGCCATTACTTTAGCCGATATGGAATATTTATTAAATAAACTAGTTCAAACAGATAATCCATATACATGTCCCCATGGTAGACCAACAATTATTAGTTATACTAAATATGATTTAGAAAAAATGTTTAAGAGGGCGTTAGATTAATGAAAAAAATTATTGTAATTACAGGACCAACTGGAGTTGGGAAAACCAAATTAAGTATTGAATTAGCTAAGAAAATAAATGGGGAAATTATTAATGCCGATAGTATGCAAGTATATAAAGGATTGGATATTGGAACCGCAAAAATAAAAGAAGAAGAAAAAGAAGAAATACCTCATTATTTGTTGGATATTTGTAATGTTTTGGATAATTACACCATTTATAACTATCAACAAGATGCTCGAAAATGTATTAATGACATTTTAAATCGGAATAAAACTCCTATTTTAGTAGGAGGAAGTGGACTTTATATTAAAGCAGCTTTATATGACTATCAATTGGATAATGAAGAATATCATAATGAATTTACTAACTTATCCAATGAAGAAATACTAGAAGAGATTAAAAAAAATCATGAAACGGATATTCATGTTAATAATCGAAAAAGATTAGTACGTGAGTTAAATAAAATTAAGAATAATACCGTAAATCAAAGTAATATTATGAAACCACTATATGATATTATTATCATTGGTCTTACAACAGATCGAGAAAAGTTATATGAAATAATTGATTATCGCGTTGATAAAATGATTAATGAAGGATTAATTGACGAAGTAAAAAAAATATATGATAAAAATATTCGTTCTAAAGCCATTATGACGGGTATTGGGTATAAAGAATTATACCAATATTTTGATGGAGAAATAACTAAAGAAGAAGCGATTAATTTAATAAAAAAGAATTCTCGTCATTTTGCTAAAAGACAGTATACTTTCTTTAATCACCAAATGAATGTTACTTGGTTTAATGTTGATTTTAATGATTTTAATAAAACCGTTAATGATGTTTATAACTATATAATTAGTCATATGTAAAGAAAACGTCAAGTATAAAAAAGCTATAGTAATAAATTGACAAAAATATATATATGTATATATAATTATGATGTAAAAGGGAGTTAGAAATGGAAAAAGAAAAAAAACAAAATTTATTAATTATTTTATCTAGCATCATACTCGTATTTTTAACAGCAGTAGTCGTTTATTTTATCTTTTTTAATAAGAAAGAGGAGGTAAAGCCAACGGATAAACCACCGGTTCAAGAAAGTACAAATATTTCTAAAGAAGAAGGAGTCTATAAAACCGCTGATGGTAAAAATATTTTAAAAGATATTAAAAAAACATC
>CAMNBS010000020.1 GCA_946533175.1 uncultured Clostridia bacterium | reverse complement strand
TATTCATGGTGAGAAAGCCCATTCCTGTTATTTTAGTAAAGAAGCTTATGAAGATATGATAAAAGATTCAAAATATACAGATAATAAAGAGTTAATGATTATACCTGATGCTGTTCATACTGATCTTTATGATAATTTAGATGTAATACCTTTAGATAGAATAGAAGATTTTATTAGAAAAAATATCTAATGAATAAAAGAATAATAATTCATTAATAATATGATATAATATTTATGATTTAATTACTTATTTCTTTTAATAAAGAGTGAAATATGAAGAAATATTTATGGATAATGTTTTATTTAAGTAATAAGTATATTTTAATATACCCCCGTATTTACTTTTAATATTTAAATATATTATACTATATTAGGTGGTGATTAAATGTCAAAATGTTGCAAAAAAACTGAAAGAAATAATGAAGAAAAAAAGCAATTATTAAGTAGAATTAATAGAATATCTGGACAAGTTAATGGTATAAAAAAAATGATTGAAGAAGATAATTATTGTAATGATATATTAATTCAAATAGTTGCTGCTGAAAAATCTTTAAAAAGTTTAGCAAATATAATGTTTGAAAACCACATTTATCGATGCATTTCTAAAGATATAGAAAAAGGAAATATGGAAGTGGTTGATGAATTAATAAGTTTATTTAAGAGATTTAATGATTAGGAGGAAGAAAATGAAAGAAAAAAAATGTAATTGTGCACCAGACTGTACTTGTGGATGTCAAGAAGGAAAAGAATGTACATGTGAAGATACTAAATGTTCATGCGGATGTGAAGATGAGTGTACATGTGATGAAAATTGTGAGTGTGGATGCCAAGATAATAAAGACTCAAAATGTACTTGCAATGAAAAATAAGATAACTATAAAAACTTAGAAAAAATAAGTAATGTTTATTTTACTTATTTTTTTGTTATTCCTGATAATCCATTTATTACAAGATTATAGTTTAATTTTAATATTTCATTAAAAGAAATTATTTTATTATCAATTATCCATGTTTTATATAAAGATAGAGTAGTATTTTGCATTAATACTTAAATAAAAAAATGTCATAATATGAATACAAAGAATTATTATATGATATAATTAAAAAGAGGTATGTATGGAAAAAACAAGAGAAAAGGTTGTTATAGCAACTAGTATAATAAGTATAATATCTAATATTGTTTTAGCAGGTTTTAAAGCTTTTGTAGGATTATTTTCTAATTCGATAGCCATTGTTTCAGATGCTGTTAATAATTTAAGTGATGCTTTATCAAGTATTATAACAATAATTGGTACTAAACTTGCTGGGAAAAAACCAGATAAAAATCATCCTTATGGTCATGGAAGAATAGAATATGTGACATCATTTGTTGTTTCAGCTATTGTGTTATATGCCGGTATTACTGCTTTAATTAAATCAATCAAAAAAGTTTTTAATCCGGAAATACCTGATTATAGTACTGTTACACTAATTATACTAATAGCCGGAATTATTGTTAAATTTATTCTTGGAATATATGTTAAGAAAAAAGGCAAAGAAGTAAACTCTGATTCATTAGTAGCTAGTGGATCTGATGCTTTTAATGATGCCATTCTTTCCATATCAGTTTTTATATCGGCTATAGTCTATATTGTCTTTAATGTTAATTTAGAAGCTTATGTAGGTGTTTTATTGTCTATTTTTATTATCAAAGCTGGTATTGAGCTTATAAAAGATTCAGTTGATAATATGTTAGGAGTTAGAATTGAAAGTGATTTATCAAGACAGATAAAAAAAGAAATAATTAAAGAAAAAGATGTTAAAGGAGTATTTGATCTTATTTTAAATGATTATGGGCCAGATAAATATTTAGGTTCTGTTCATATTGAAGTGGAAGATACAATATCTGTTTCTGATTTAGATAAAATTTCACGAAGAATTACGAAAAATATTATGGAAAAATATGGAGTTGTTCTTCATACAATTGGTGTTTATTCAATTAATACTAAAGATAAAGAAATAATGAAAGTTCAAAAAAATATTCATGATATTGTTTTTTCACACAAAGGAATTTTGCAAATGCATGGCTTTTATTTTAATAAAGAAGAAAAATCTATAAGTTTTGATATTATTATTGATTTTAATGTTAAAAATAGAGAAGAAGTATATCAACAAATATATGATGAAGTAGAGTCTAAATATCAAGATTATACAATCAGTATTACGTTAGATATTGACATAAGTGATTAGAAGCAATGGCTACATAGTATGTATTTGAATGATGCTTTTGATAAATTAACATTGGTATGCTATAATTTGCTTATATTGAAAAAAACGAGGAACAAGAGGAGTAAAATAGTTAGTAGCTATTAGAAATGAAAGCCTTTCTTAGAAAAAATTATCTGTGATTTGTGAGTTGAATATCCAAAGTATTAGTAAGATATAATGTTAAAGGTGGTATCACGACAAGTTCGTCCTCTATGGATGACTTGTTTTTTTTATTTTTTTGCTAAGATAATAACAATAATGTTTGAATAATAATTGTTGTAATGATATAATTAAAGAGTAAGATAGGTGTTTTAAGTAATAATTAAACGTCTAGGAAAGAGAGAAAATGAACGAATTATTAGAAAAAGAAATAAGTGATCAAACTATTAATACAATGATTGAAATGAATCCCAATATTAAAGAATTAACTAGACAAGAGATAAAAGATAAAATAGTTCTTCTTGATGGGATTAAATGTAGTATTAATCAAATAAAAAATATTATTTTTAGCAACAGCATGTATTTTAATAGAACAAATGAAGAAATTATTAATTTGATTAACTATTTACTGGAAAAAGGATTTCAAAATTTAAATATTTTATTTGATGCTAATCCATATATATTGAACTTAGATTCCTTTGAAATAGATAATTATATTAATGAAAAAATAAAGAACAAGGAAAATCTTGAAGATATAATTGATAATTTAGAGAGTAATCCTGAATTGTTTAATGAAATATAGAAGGAGATGATAATGTGATATCTAACCCATCAGAATTAGAAAGTTTATTTTTATCGCTTGGATATACTAAAGAAGAGTATACAAAAATTTTTGAATCTTCTTCACTAAAATACGGTAAACTGGAATTAATAAAGAAGAAAATACAGGAAATGTATTATTTTTTGTTAGATTACTATACGAAGGAAGATGTTTTAAGAATAACAAAGCATTGTCCTACAATTTATAATTTATCAAGAGAAAATATTAGAAATAAAATTAATGATTTGATTTCTTTGGGGTATACTAAAGAGGATGTAATGAGGATGACTAGAGCTTTGCCAACAATGTATAGTTATTCTATTGAAAATATCAAGCAGAAAATTGCTGATATGATTTCTCTAGGATATACTCAAGCAGAAGTAATTAAAATGACCAAAAATAATGGAATAATTTTTAGTCATTCTAAAGATAGTCTTAAACAAAAAATCTTTGATATGACATCTTTAGGTTATACTGAAGGAGAAGTTATAAAAATGACTAAAACTTCGCCAATAATTTACGGATTGAGTATTGAAAATATAAAACAAAAAATAGAAGATTTGAAGTCATTAGGTTACACCCAAGAAGAAATAATTAAAATGACTAAAAATTTACCAGCTATTTATAATCTTTTATTGGAAAACATTAAACAGAAAATAGAAGATATGATGTCATTAGGTTATACCAAGGAAGAGGTAATTAAAATGACTAAATACTTGCCTTCTATTTATAGTTATACTTTTGATACATTAAGACAAAAAGTAGATGATTTACTATCAATTGGATATTCAAAAGACCATATAATAAAGATGACTAGAAAATTACCAGCTATTTATAGCTATAATATTGAGGCAATGAATCAAAAAATAGAAGACATGATTTCTTTAGGATATACTAAAGAAGAAGTAATAAAAATGACAATCATTTTCCCTTCTATTTATAGTCTTTCTATTGATAGTATGAGAAATAAAATAGCATTACTTATATCTTTAGGTTATACTAAAGAACAAGTTATAAAAATAACAAAAGAACTACCAACTATTTATGGTTATACTATTGAAAGTATTGAACAAAAAATAGCCTTTTTTGATTCAATAGGATTACACGAATTGCCTACTTTAAAACCAATATTTTTGATGCAAAGCGTTGCATTAAGTTATGCCCGTTATATGTTTTATAAAGATATGGGTATTAATATTACAAAAGATAATTATCCAATACTTTTTATTTGTAACAAACAGTTTGAAAGCAAATATCATATTACAAGGCAGGAATTAATTGAAAAGTATAATTATGAAGAATCTTTATATGTAACTGAAAAATCTAAAAATAGATAAACTAATATAAAATAAAACCATCTTTTGATGGTTTTTATTAATAATTTTCATTATTTGTTAATGATATAGCATTTCTTTTCTTTTTAATATAATAAATAATTAATATTCCTATTATTACAATTATTATGATAATAAGAATCATAATATTAATATTAAAAATCTCATTAGCATTAATTTTATAGGTTGTTACATTATTACATTTATCTTTTATATAAAGAGTATTGTTAATTAGACTGGCAAATTTAAAGCTGTTTTTCTCTTGATAATTAATTCCGTCTAATGAATATGTAATCATTTGACATTGTAGATCACTGGCATTGATATCAATATTATATTTATTTAATATTTTTGTTATTTTAACATCATTAATCGTTGGTGGGGTATTATCAATATTATTAATTATAATACTCTTATTGATTACAATATCCTTATTATTTTTTATCCAAAAATAATATGTTCCATTACTGTTGATAGTATAAGTTAAATTGTTTTGATAAGGTAAGAAATTGTTGGGTTTTTTGTCGATGGTTGTAACATTGTATTCTTTAATTCCAGTAATATCTTTCGCGATAATATTAACAATTAACTCTTGCGTATAGTTAGTAGCATCATAATTTAAAGTTATGGATGGAATCATATTTTCGGATAATTCTATTTCATATTCGGCGATATTATTGGCAGTATCTTTTACTTTTATTAAGTGTTTTCCTATTCTAATATTATTAAAATAATTGCTTTTTTGATAATTATCATCATCTATTGAATAAAGAAGATCATTGGTATCAGTTGCTTTTATTTCGAGTTGAAAAGTATTTTTACTTTTATTAAGTGAATAATCAACATCAATTATTTTGGGTTGAATATTATCAATATTTTTAATGGTAAATTCATAAGTTGCTATTTGACCTCTACTATCTTTAGCATAAACTTTATAAGTTCCATTCTTAGTTATTGTATAGTCAATTTTAAACTCTTTTTGTCTATCAACATTAATATATGTGGAAGGAGTAGATGCTGCTACTTGATAACCGGTAATTCCTTTATCATCATTAATGGTTATTTCAATATTAATTTCTTGAGCGATTTTATCCTGATAAGTAACATTAATAGTTGGAATATTATCGGGGTCAGATAAATCTTCTGTTTTTTTTGTATCTGGCCATGTAATTAAAGTATTAGCTTTCCTATTTTTAGGAACAACACCATCTAAAAGTCTTATTACGGATACTTTATGTTGTGGATATTTCGTTTTTAAATCAGTTACTTCACAGCCTAAATTTAGACTATTTATTGCCGAACTAGTGAAATGCGCGATATTACCTTCACCAACATAAACCATGATATGTTCACCAACAATAATTATTAAATCACCTTTTTGTAATTGATTATAGTCAATATTGGATACAGTAACATTTTGCATTATAAAGTAAAAATTCATTTTTTTTGACATAGCATCGCTTACAAATTCTTTAACAACGTATGGACGATTATTGCCTAAAATTGTATGCACATTTAGAGTATGATAATAAACATAGGCTGCAAAACTAGCGCAATCAAAAACCCATTTTTTATCATTAATTATATTCATTCCGATATAGTCTTTTTTTATCAAGGACAATTGATTGTTAAATCCTTCATTCCGAGTTTCTTGACCATAGGCTAAAATTCCAAATTTACCTTTTATATGTTCAGTACTATTACCTTTTATAATAAAATTTTTAGCGAACGATGCCACATCATCCTGTTGTTCAATTGATAAATCAGCAAAAACAAATATTGGAACTATTAGAATTAAAATTAGAATTATTTTTTTCATATTATCACGATAATATCTTATCATAATCAAAGAAAAAAATATATAAATAGTTACGATAATGTGTTGAAATTGAAAAAAAGTGTTAAATATTGTTATATTAGTTCTTTTCATGTTATAATTATTTTTAGAATGGAGATGTTTATGACAGTACATAATAAAGCTTTGAAAGAAGATATTGCTAAAACAGTTTTAATGCCAGGAGATCCTTTACGAGCCAAATATATTGCTGAACATTTTTTAGATGATTGGAAAATGGTAAATGATGTTCGTAATATGTATGCCTATACTGGTTTTTATAAAGGAAAGAAAGTTACTATTATGGCATCAGGAATGGGAATTCCAAGCATGGGAATATATTCTTATGAATTATTTAAGTTTTATGATGTTGACACTATTATTCGTATTGGTTCTGCTGGCGCATATACGGATAAGTTAAAACTTTATGACGTTGTTTTAGTAAATGGAACATATAGTGAATCAAATTATGCTATGGAACAAGGTGGTGAAGAACAAAAGATTTTGTATGGTAGTAGTGAATTAAATAATCATCTTAAAGATGTGGCTAAAAAGTTAGATATAACCTTGCATTTTAATAATATTTATTGTAGTGAAGCTTTTTATAAAAACAAGGATAATTATCAAGAAATATATCAGAAATATGGATGCGTTGGTGTTGAAATGGAATCATTTGCTTTATTTCATAATGCCCGTGTTTTGGGTAAAAAAGCGGCTTGTTTATTAACCATATCAGATAGTTTGGTTACTCATTATGAAATAACTAGCGAAGAAAGAGAAAAGAGTTTTCATACAATGATAAGAATTGCATTAGAGTCACTTTTATAATGGTTAGAGTTTACGAATAAAAATAAGAGGTGAAAAAATGAAAATTCAAACAGATAGTATTAAAGAATTATTAGAGATAATGTTAAACAAAAAAATGGATAGTATTGATAAAAATGATTTAGAAAAGATTACTTATTTGCGATTATGTAAAACGGATATTATGGGGATATGGAATGTCGATAGTTCCGATTTACAATATTTTCCTAATATTGAAGAATTAATGATTGAAAAATGCATGGTGGATATTAAAATGATGGAAGATATTAATAGATTACCTAAATTAAAAAAAATAACTTTTCTTTCTTGCGATATAGTAGATGATTTAAAAGATTACTTTGAAAAAATGTCAATTGATGAATTAGTTTTGAATGATGTAATTGGCTTAAATAATATAGTTTTTTCGAATATAAAAAAATTGACATTTGTTAATATGATTATGAACTGTCGAGTAGAGAATGTCTTAACGCTCGATATTTCGCATTCTATAAAAACAAATATTGATTATGATAATAGCTATGTTAAAGAGCTAATAATTAGCGAAGAAGAATATATACATAAGATGTATAATAATAAATGGAAAATAATTGTTAAAGATAATTATGAAGAAGTGATTCAGGTGATTAATAATGGTTGAATTTGAATTAGATACAACAATAACTGCTAATTTAGTAGGTAGTCTTATCCATCAATTTAATACAGAAAATATTTGTATAACAATTAAAAATACCAAGAAACAATCTTCTGCTTATCTACAAGAAGTTGCTTTAAAGTATCCCAATACGGTTATACGAGTGATTGGTGGATTAGATCCTAAAAAAGCAAAATATCAACATGAAGTGTATCGATTAAGAACTCTTTATACTCCGTGGGAATTAAGTAAAATTGTTTCTATTTTTGAAACTATTGAACGAAAAATTAATCTTTCTTGGACAGACATGCAAAAAGCAATGTTTATTTATCAAGAAATATGTAATAATATGATATATCAAGAGACTTATGTTAATGGAAGAGATATTTCTAGAAGTTTATTAGGATTATTATATCATCAGGCTGTTTGTGCTGGTTTTTCGTTAATCTTAAAAGAAGCTTTGGATAGAATAGGAATTCCTAATGAATATCAGAGTATTCAAGGAGTTCATAGTTGGAATATTGCTTATATTGATGATGCTTATCGGGCTTTAGAATTAACTTGGGAATGTTGTAATAAAGATGAAAATGGCTGCAATTTTAAGTTTTTTAATCGTAATCTATTTTTTTATAGACATAAGTATCACAGATTAAAAGATGAACCATATGAGAGAGAATATCGGATTGTTCCTTACTTATCTAGTGAAATAAGGGAAGCAGAGAAAACAATATGTATTCAAGATAAAACCATCTTTTTACCAGATGATAAAAAGAAAGTTGAAACATTAGGAGGTAAAAATTATTTAATAGGAAGGTTAGGAAATAACTTAATTGTTGAGGGATCAAGGGTAAAATATTTTCTTCGTGATGATGGTTCACAATTTGTATTAATTCCTGGTGGAACCGTCAAATCAATGAAAAAATACTATTATTTAGAATTAGACAGTATGGGTGATGTACGAGTCGAAGAAATATATAGTGAATCAGATCTTGAAGAATTATCTGGTGTTTATAATGCTGTCATTGCTAATAGTTTATTATCTCCAGAAAGATTAGATCGTAAAGTTAAAATGTTTAACGGATATGTAGGGTATATTGGAGAAGATTACCGATTACATTATGACCAAAATTTTGAAGTGGAAACTCTTAATATTCGGAGATGATATATGATAATAGAAGATGAATTATTTCAAAAAACCAAAGTTGATTTTACGAAGTTAAAAAAGTATGGTTTTGTTAAAAAAGAAAACTATTATGAATATCAAAAGAATTTTTTTGATAATAATTTTAAAGCAATAATAACGATTGATAAAAGTGGTCATGTAAAAAGCAAAATAATTGATTTAATAGCTGAAGAAGAGTATTTAAATATACATGTAGTAATGAGCGGTCAATATGTAAATAAGGTAAAAGATGAATATAAAAATCTTTTGCTTGATATTCGAAATCATTGTTTTCATATTAATTATTTTTCTAGTAATCAAGCTAATAGAATTACTTCTTATATTAAAGAAAAATATGGTGATTTACCAGAATTTTTATGGGATAATAATCCTTTATATGGAGTGTTTCGTAATAAAATTAATCATAAATGGTATGGAATAATTATGAATATTGATTATTCTAAATTAGATAAAAAAACTGGTCAAATAGATATAATTAATGTTAAATTAGAAAGAGATAGAATTATTGAATTATTAAAAAGAAAAAATTATTATCCAGCATATCACATGAATAAAAAAGACTGGATATCGATTGTTCTAAATGATTCTTTAGATGACTTAGAAATTATTTCTTTAATTGATATATCGTATGACTTGGTGAAAAATGTATAATAATGGTATATCTTTTTACAAAGATAAAAAGTGAATTGGTATTGCCTGTTGAAAAAAGAATAAAATAATGATAAGATATACATGTCGGGTGATGTTATGCGGTATATTGGACTTGATTTAGGAACGAAGACGCTTGGTATTAGTATTTCATCTGGTGTTATTGCTACAAATTATTTAACTTTAAGACATGATGAAGATTATGATTTTTTAGTTAGTGAATTAAAAAAGATAATTCTTCATGAACACATTGATAAAATTGTTTTAGGATTTCCTAAAAATATGAATAATACTATTGGTGAGCGTGCTAAAATTACTTTGGATTTTAAGAAAAAATTGGAAGAGATGACTAATCTTGAAGTGATTTTAGAAGATGAAAGATTAACAAGTGTTGTAGCTAATAATGTTTTAATAGAAGCAGATACACGTCGAAAAAAAAGAAAAGGGAAAGTAGATGGTGTGGCTAGTGTTATCATTTTACAGTCATACCTCGATAGAAAGGGAAAAGAAAATGGAAAATAAAAATACGTTTAAGGTAAAAGATGAACATGGAAATGAAATAGTATGCGATATTATATGTACTTTTGATAATGATGAAACAGGAAAAAGTTATATCGTTTATACTGATAATACTAAGGATGATAAAGGTCAAGTACAAGTGTATGCATCAATTTATGATCCAGCAGATCCAAAAATGAAATTAGAAGAGATTAAAACTGAAAAAGAGTGGAAAGTAATAGATACCATTTTAAAAACATTACAAGAGGAAATAACTAAAGCTACAAAGAATAATTAGAGGTATATATGAAAAAACTACGCAATTTAATGTTAGCTTTTCTTCTTTTTATTGGTGTAATACTTGTAGTTTTATGTTTATTATATAATCATTATACTTCACCTGTTGGAGGTAGTAAGGAAGATATAGAAGTTATCATTGAAAGTGGTGCTACAAGTGGTAAAATTGCTGAAATATTAAAAGAAAAAGATTTAATTAAGAGTGATACTTTCTTTAAAGTTTATTTAAAGTTACATCAAATAGATAATCTAAAAGCTGGAAAGTATACTCTTAATAAAGAAATGTCTTTAAAAGAAATAATTGACACTATTGAGAATGGAAATAATTATAACGAAAATGAAATTAGTCTTACTTTTCAAGAAGGTATTAATATGCGTAAAATAGCATCAATTATTGCTAGTAATACGGATAATAAAGAAGAAGATGTATATAATTTATTAAAAGACAAAGAATATTTGGATAGTTTAATTAAAGATTATTGGTTTATTACGGAAGATATTTTAAATAGTAAAATTTATTATTCATTAGAAGGATATTTATTTCCTGATACATACCGTTTTAGTGGGAAAGATGTAACCGTTAAAGAAATATTTAATAAATTAATTAAAAAAATGGATAGTGTTTTAACACCACTTAAGAGTGATATAGAAAAAAGTAAGTATTCTGTTCATGAATTGTTAACTTTGGCTTCTATGGCTGAACTTGAATCACGTAATGTTAAAGATTATCGAGCTAATGTTGTTTCGGTTTTTGTTAATCGACTTAATAAAGGAATGAGTTTAGGTAGTGATGTTACAACGCGTTATTCTCTTAAAATAGATAATGCTAAACAAGTTTTAAAAACAAGTCAATATGAAACTAATAATGCATATAATACGCGAAGTTCTAGTATGGCAGGAAAACTTCCAGCTGGACCAATTGGAATGGTAAGCGAATCAAGTATTGAGGCAAGTATTCATTATAATGATACGGATTATTTATATTTTATCGCAAATATTCAGACTGGCGAAACATTCTTTTATCATAATTATAATGATTTTTTAAAAAAGAAAAATGAATTATCCAAAATAAATGGGGGGTTATAGGAGGTTATATGAGTGTCGATTACGAACTCGAAATTAATAAAATAAAGGAATATGCTAAAAATGAAAATATTCCGATTATGCAAGATGAAGGAATTGAATTTTTAAAATCATTTATTGAAAAAAAACAAATAAAAAATATTTTGGAAATAGGAACAGCTATTGGTTATTCAGCTATTATGATGGCAATGGTTAATCAGGATATTCATATTACAACTATTGAAAGAGATGAAACACGATATCTTGAAGCCTTGAAAAATATCAAGAAGTTTAATTTAGAAAATCGGATAACTTTAATTTTTAATGATGCTTTAAACATTACACTACCAGATAAATATGATTTGATTTTCATTGATGCTGCAAAGGGTAAAAATATTGATTTCTTTCATCAATTTGAAAATAATTTAGATACGGATGGATATATTATTACAGATAATATGGGATTTCATGGATACGTAGAGATGGATGAAGCATTATTACCAAGTAAGAATATTCAGTCTATTGTAAGAAAGATTAAAGATTATATATACTTTTTAGAAAATAATATGTTATATCGAACAGTTATCTATAAAATAGGTGATGGTATAGCTGTTACTGAAAGAAGGTAGTAAAATGAAATTATTAGTTGGTTTAAATAAAAAGGATTTTTCTCTTTATTTAAATTATACTAATTCTTTTATTATTGGTTTAAAAGATTTTAGTATAAATTATACAGAGTTTTCTTTGAAAGAAATAAAAGAGATTAGAGAAAAATATCCTAATTGTGAAATATTTGTATCTTTAAACAAAAATATATTTAATAAAGATTTAGAAGAATTAGAGAAAATTTTGCTTTTTTTGGATGAAATAAAAATAAATGGAATATTATTTTATGATTTAAGTATTTTAAGTATTTCTAAAAAACATCACCTAAGTATTCCACTTATATGGGGACAAGAACATATGACTACTAATTATAATACTTGTAATTATTATTTAAATAAGGGTTGTTCATATGTTTATTTATCGAGTGAAATAACTAAAGATGAAATTGAAGAAATCAAGTGTCGTTCAAAAGTACGATTAATAAGTTTTTTGTTTGGATATCCCGATGTTTCTTTTTCTAAAAGAAAGTTATTAACTAATTATTTTTTATATCATAATGAAAAAATGAATCAAAAAGAATATGAAATTATAAGTGATGATCAAAAGTATCTTATTCAAGAAAATAATTTGGGAACTCGAATTTTACATAAAGAGATATTGAATGGTATTAAACCATTTCATGATTTAATGAATATTCTTGATTATGCTATACTTAGTGAAGAGTTTATTGAACATGAGGTTTTTATGGAAGTATTAAAAACTTTTTATGAGTTTATGAATCATTTAATAAATGAGGATGAAGCCTTTAATAAAATTAAAGAATTAACAGGTAGTGATAATACAGGTTTTTATTATAAAAAAACAATTTATAAGGTGAAAGATGAAAAATAAAATAGAACTTTTAAGTCCTGCCGGGGACTTAGATAGGCTTAAAATAGCATGTTTATATGGTGCTGATGCTGTTTATATTGGTGGAAGAGATTATTCTCTTCGAGCTAATGCACAAAATTTTAGTATTGAGGAAATTAAAGAGGGTTGTATTTTTGCTCATAATTTAGGAAAAAAAGTATATCTTACTCTAAATATTGTCTTTCATAATGAAGATATTGATGGAGTATATGATTATATTAAAAAGGTTGTCGATGCAGGAATTGATGCCTTTATTGTTAGTGATTTGTTTTTAGTTCATTATATAAAAGAGTCTTTTTCAGTGGAAGTCCATCTTAGTACCCAAGATTCGACAACTAATGTTGAAAGTGTTAAATACTTACAAAAAGAAGGAATTGATCGAGTTGTTTTAGCTCGTGAAGTAGGACGAGATGACATAAAAAAGATTATTGATGAAACCGGAATGGATATTGAATGTTTTATTCATGGGGCGATGTGTACCTTTTATTCTGGACGTTGTGTTTTATCAAATTATTTTACTAATCGTGATTCCAATCGTGGTGGTTGTGCCCAAATATGTCGTTTTAATTTTACTTTATTAGATAAGCCTTTTACTATGGCTGTTAAAGATCTTAATATGTCATATTTAATTCGAGAAATGATTGATATTGGGGTAAAAAGTTTAAAAATTGAAGGAAGAATGCGTTCAAGTTATTACTTAGCAACCGTTTTATCAAGTTATCGAACTATTATTGATAATTACTATAATGGTACATTAAATAATGAAATAATTACAAGAGAAAATAAAATATTATCTAGAATCTCTAATCGTGATAATAGTACCCATTTTTTTGATCATGAAGCAGATATAACGGATCAATATTATTCAGGTAGATGGGAAATATCCAATCAAGATTATTTGGGAATTGTTGTTGATTATGATCAAAAGACAAAATTGTGTACAATAAATCAACGTAATTATTTTAAAGTAGGAGATACTATTGAAATATTTACTCCTAATAGAGATCATTTTTTATATAAAGTAGAGGAGTTATATAACGAAAAGATGGAAAAAGTTGATAAAGCTAATCACGCTGAAGAGACATTACATTTTTATATTGATCATGATTTACCTCTTTATTCAATGATTAGGAGATATTATGAATAGAAAAATTATGAAAGAAGAAAGCCTAAGTCCTTATGCTACAAAATCTAATGAAGCTATTAGAATCATGAATGAAGAAGAAGATTTCCGTCCAAGTTTTTATCGTGATATTGATCGCATTATTAATTATGCTTCTTTTACTCGCTATATGAATAAAACCCAGGTATTTTCCTTTAAAACTAATGATAATGTTCAAACCCGACTTGTTCACGTTCTATTAGTTAGTAAAATATCCAGAACAGTAGGAAGAGCCTTGGCATTAAATGAAGATTTAATTGAAGCGATTGCTTTGGCACATGATATTGGTCATGTTCCAATTGGTCATGTTGGAGAAAAAATATTAAATAAGATTAGTCTTCAAGAATTAAATGAAACATTTTTACATAATATAGAAGGTGTTAGAAATTATATGTTTCTTGAACGTTCTGGTAAAGGAGCTAATCTAACTATTCAAGTTTTAGATGGTATATTGTGTCATAATGGAGAAATATTACATAATATATATCGACGTCAAAAAAAATCCAAGGAAGAATTTTTACAAAATTATTATGATGCTTACCACTTGCATGAAAAGGAAGTATCTTTTAATCCGATGACACTGGAAGGGTGCGTAGTTAAGCTATGTGATGTAATTAGTTATTCTGGAAGAGATTTAGAAGATGCTATTCGTATGAATTTTATTAAACGTAGTGATATTCCTCAAAATATTGTAGAAGTTTTAGGGGATAATAACCGAGATATTGTTAATACTTTGGTATTAGATGTTATTAAAAACAGTAAAGGACATGACTATATTAAATTAAGTGATGAGGTATTTAAAGCTTTACAAGATTTAGTTAATTTTAATTATTCTCATATCTATAATCATGCAAATAGTCAAGAAAGATTGGCTTATTATGAGAAAGTATTTCACACTCTTTTCTATCAATACTTAGATGATTTGGAAAAAGAAAATAAAGATAGTAGTATTTATCAAATGTTTTTAAACAAAAATATATATTATGAAGAAACAAATAATAAACGAATAGTTCTCGATTATATATCTTTAATGACAGATGAATACATGATTAAAGAGTATGAAAAGCTTATTAAAAATAACAATTGACTTTTGAAAGGAGTTATAATATAATGAATGAGTATATTTTAAAAAGAGGTGTAATGTATGGAAAAAAGTAAGACATTATTAACTGTTCAAGGTCATAAAGAATTACAAGATGAACTTGATTATTTAATTAACGTTAGACGTCCAGATAATATAAAGGCAATAAAGGATGCCAGAAGTCTTGGAGACTTATCTGAAAATGCTGATTATGATGCTGCTAGAAATGAACAAGCAGAAATCGAAGGAAGAATAAAACAACTTGAAAAACTTTTAGAAAACGTTGAAATTATTGATAGTTTAAAACAAGATAAGGGAATAGTTAATATTGGAAATACCGTATCTATTAAATATATGGATGATCCAACTGATGAAGAAGAATATCAAATAGTTGGAAGTCAAGAAGCAGATCCTTTTGCTTTTAAAATTTCTAATGAAAGTCCTATAGCAAAAGCTTTACTTAATCGTAAGGTAGGAGATGTTGTTTCAGTGGATAGTCCTAATGGTGTATATCAAATAGAAATAACGGCAATTAAGTAGAAAAGTATTGACATCAAGCATTAATTTTTATACAATAATTATTGCTTGGTTTATTTGTCTGGCTAGCTCAGTTGGTAGAGCAACTGACTCTTAATCAGTGGGTCTAGGGTTCGAATCCCTAGCTGGACACCAAAAATTGAAAAAAATATAAAAAAACACTTGCTATCTTGAGAAAATTATAGTAGAATATTCAAGTAGCTGGTGAAATGGGCTTGTAGCTCAGGTGGTTAGAGCGCTGATCTGATAAGTCAGAGGTCGTTGGTTCAAGTCCATCCAGGCCCACCATTATTATGCCTCAATAGCTCAGTTGGTTAGAGCACTTGACTGTTAATCAAGGGGTCCTAGGTTCAAGTCCTAGTTGAGGCGCCATTTTTTTTGGCCAGTTGGTGAAGTGGCTTAACACACTGCCCTTTCACGGCAGCATTCATGGGTCCGAATCCCGTACTGGTCACCAAGATGTAATTAACCTTGAATAATCAAGGTTTTTATTTTATATAATAAAAAGGAAGTGATAACATGCGAATAGGTCTTTTTGATTCCGGAATTGGTGGTTTGAATGTTTTATCCTGTTTATTAAAAAAATATCCTCATCATGAATATATTTTTTTTGGGGATACTATAAACTTGCCTTATGGTAATAAGAAAAAAGAAGAACTTTTTTCTTTAGCGAGTGATGCCATTGATTTTTTAATAAGTAAAAAAGTTGATATGATTATTATTGCATGTGGTACTATTAGTTCAACGTGTTTTCATGATTTGAAAAAAAAATATTCTCTTCCTCTTTATGATATTATTTCGCCAACTGTTAATTATTTGATTAAGAGTAATTATCATGATATTGGTGTAATTGGAACCACAAGAACAATTGAAAGCAATATTTTTATGATTAATAAGAAAAATATTTTGATGAAAAGTACACCATCATTTGTTCCAATTATTGAAAATAATCAAATTGAGGAGAAAAGAGAAGAGATAGAAGAAGAATTAAAATGTTTTAAAAATTGTCAGATTCTTGTTTTAGGGTGTACTCATTATCCAATGTTAAAAAAAATTATTACGGATAATATGCATCTTGAAGTATTAGATATGGGCGAGTGTCTGGTTAATTCATTAGAATTAAATAATAATACTGATTCTTTAATTGAATTATATTTTAGTAAAATAGATGAAAACTTACAAAAAAATATTCAAAATATTATATTGTTTCCATATCATCTTTACCAAAAATAAAAAAAGGTTTCCCTTTTTTATTTTTTTTCTATGGCACTTGTTGGACAACTTTCTAAAGC
>CAMNBS010000019.1 GCA_946533175.1 uncultured Clostridia bacterium | reverse complement strand
ATTTGATTTCTACTAGTAAAAGTTAGATATATACCAGTAGCGTTATTAATGTTTTTATCAATAATAAAATATAAATTGTTATTAATAATATTGTCTTTAGTTAATAATATATCACTTTGGTATTCCTTATTATTAATAGTATATTTTAATCCTATATAATCTTTTATTTTATCTATGTTGATGTTGTCAGTGTTAGATAATTCTAATTTTAAAATATCTTTATTATCGTGATTAATAATTCGATTAATTGTTTTATTATTATCTTTATAATTGATAAGAAATGAAGATTTTATTTCAAAATTGGTTATCTTAATTCTTAAATCATTTAGTATTAATTCATCATTTATACTATATTGAGTAGGTTGATTTTGATAATTTAAATTAATAGGATTTAAGTCAATAATATAATTTCTAGTTAATAGTTTTTCTTTATTTTGATAATATAAGAAGAAATTATTTCCTAAATTTTGATTATCAACAATAAAAACTAAGGGAGTTTTAGCTAAATCATGAAATAAACTTTGATAATTATTGTTGTTTTCATAATATTTGTTATCTATTTTTAAAATAAAATTATTTAAATTAATATTAGTGTCAAGGTCAATAATTAAGAATGTTTGTTCTTTGGTAATTAATTCATTTTGATCATTAAAACTAGTAAAATACGAATGATTTACTTTAATATATTCATTATTAATTGTAATGTTGTTGGTTTCTTTATAATGACGATTACAATAAAAAATTAATATAACACTTGCTAAAATACAGTAGATTATTAATGAATAAATAATTGTTAATATTAGTATATTTTTTTTCATATTATCACAATAAATATTATACAATAAAAATAAAATTTGGTATACTATTAAATAGAGGATATATGAAAATAAATATTAAGATTATATTAAGATTAGTTTTTCTTCTTGTGTTTTTGGCAATAGTTGAAATAACTTCAATTAATTTATCTTTAAGTAAAACTATAATTAAAGAAGAAATAACTAAATTAAATGATGATTATGAGGATGAGATAACAGTTAGTTTTGTAGGAGATTGTACAATTGGAACTGGTGCTAATTATGGCTATCGACATAGTTTTATTGAGAAGTATGATCAAGTAAAAGATGATAGTTATTTTTTAGGAGGAGTAAAAGATGTTTTAGGACATGACACTTTTACCATTGCTAATCTTGAAGTAGTTTTAAGTGATAAAGCAAAGACATTAAATCCCAAACAGTATAATTATAAAGGTCCTACTAAATATGTAAATATTTTAACAAAAGGGAGTGTTGAACTGGTTAATGTAGCGAATAATCATACCTATGATTATTTAGAACAGGGCTATCAAGATACTTTAAGTACTTTAAAAAAAGCTAATGTTTTATATTTTGGTTATAATAATTATCAAATAGTTGAAGCTAAGGGAATTCGTTTTGGTATTGCTGGTATTCCTGGTTGGGATTATAGTTATGCTAAGAGTCAAATTGATAAAGCTATGGATTATTTTAAAAATATGCATATTGATAAATATTTATTTAATTTTCATTGGGGTGATATGCGAGTATATAATCATAATAAAACACAAGAAAGAATCGCTAAATATGCTATAGATAAAGGGGCTGATTTAGTGGTTGGACACCATCCGCATGTTATTCAAGGATTAGAGAAGTATAAAGGAAAGAATATTGCTTATTCAATAGGTAACTTTTTGTATGGAGGAATATATTATCCATATGATAGTGATACAATGATTATTCAAATGCATTATGTTCTTGAAAATAATACTATTAAAGAAGAAAAAATAGAAATTATTCCAGCTTCTATTACCTCAAGTAGGCCAATTAATGATTATAGACCACAGGTTTTAACAGGTAAAGAAAAAACTAGGGTATTAAAGAAAATATTAAAATATAGTAAAAATTTTAATTATTCAATTGATGAATAATTATATTGTAAAATAATGTAATGTTTAAAGTGTGTTATATAAATAGTGATATAATAATTTGATGGGTTAATATAAAGGAGAAAAAATGAAAACGATAAGAGATTTCAACTTAAATAATAAGAAAGTATTAATAAGAGTTGATTTTAATGTACCAATGAAAAATCAAGTAATTACAGATGACAATCGTATTAGAGAAAGTCTTAAAACAATTAAATATGCCATTGCTCATTCTGCCAAAGTGATTTTACTTTCCCATTTAGGGAGAATTAAAACTATTGAAGATAAAGAAAAAAATAGTTTATTACCTGTTAGTGAAAGATTAAGTGAATTATTGGGGAAAAAGGTTATTTTTGTACCAGAAACCAGAGGTAGTAGACTAGAAGAAGCGATTGCAAAAATGAAAAATGGCGATGTTTTACTAATGGAAAATACTCGATATGAGGATTTGAATGGTAAATTAGAAAGTTCTAATAATCAGGAGTTAGGTAAGTATTGGGCTTCTTTAGGGGATCTTTTTATTAATGATGCTTTTGGTACAAGTCATCGTTCTCATGCTTCAAATGTTGGTATTGCTAGTAATTTACCTAGTGGTATTGGCTTTTTAATCGAAAAAGAACTTAATAATATGCTTCCAGTAATAAATCATCCTGAAAGGCCTTTTACGGTTATTTTAGGTGGTAGTAAAGTTAGTGATAAAATAGGGGTTATTAATCATTTATTAGATAAATGTGATCATTTATTAATTGGGGGAGGTATGGCTTATACTTTTCTTAAAGCTCAAAAAATCAATATTGGTAAATCTTTATGTGAAGATGATTATTTAGAATATGCTAAAGAAGTATTGAAAAAAACTAATAAAATAGTTCTTCCTATTGATCATGTGGTTAGTAAAAGTATTGATGATGAGACATGTTTTATTAAAGAAGTAATAGAAGATGATGATATTGCTTTAGATATTGGTCCTAAAACTATAAAGCTTTTTCAAGATTATTTAGAGAAATCTAAAACAATTATTTGGAATGGTCCAGTGGGAATGTTTGAAAAAGAAATGTATCAAGAAGGAACTAAAGCTTTATGTAATTGTTTTCAAAAAGATCAAACGGTTATTGTTGGTGGAGGAGATACTGCTAGTGCAGTTATAGGTTTTCATCAAGAAAAAAACGTTACTCATATTTCAACTGGTGGAGGTGCTTCTTTAGAATTATTGGAAGGAAAGGAATTACCGGGAATTAAAGTGATTGGTGAATAAAATGAAATTGATTGTTGGAAATTTTAAAATGAATTTAGAATATGGTGAGGTAATTAATTATATCAATTATTTTAAAGAGAAAAAGTATTCAAATGTTGTTTTTGCACCATCATATCTTTATTTATCCATGTTTCATGATGCCAAATTAACTATTGCTTCTCAAGATGTTTCTAAATTTGACAAAGGAGCTTACACAGGTGATGTTTCTGCTTCTCAATTAAAAAGTATGGGTGTTTTATATTCTATTGTTGGTCATTCCGAAAGAAGAAAGAATTATTATGAAGATAGTGTTATAAATAATAAAATATCTCGTTTACAAGAACAAGATATTATTCCTATTATTTGTATTGGAGAAACGAAAGAAGAGAAAGATAATGGATTATGTTTAAGTATTTTAAAAAAAGAAATAAAAGATGCTTTAAAAAATATAGATAATGATAAATTAAAAAATGTTATTTTTGCCTATGAACCAATATGGGCTATTGGTACAGGTCTTATTCCTCAAAATTCAGAAATAGAAGAAATAATCTCTTTTATAAAAAAGTATGTTTATGAGAAGTATTTATTTCATGTAAAAGTTTTATATGGTGGAAGTGTTAACGATAAAAATATTGGTTTATTAGAACTTATTCCCAATATCGATGGTTATTTAGTGGGCGGATGTTCCATTGATAAAGAAAAATTTGATAGTTTAATACAAAAAGTTAAATAGGTGGTAATATGGGGGATAATTTACATAATTTAAAGATAATGATAAAAAAGTATAAACCAAATGGAGTTGATTGGATGAATTTTATTTTATCACGTCGTAATCCATATACTTTTCATCATATTATATCACGTCATAATGGTGGTGAAGATGATATAAGTAATGGGGCTATTTTAACTCGTAATGCACACGATCTTTTACATATTTTAGAATATGCTTGTCCGGATGCTTTCGCCGATTTACAAGCGATATTTGTGAAAATAAATTATAGTGCTAAACCGGTAAGTGAAAAAACTCTTGATGAAATAGATGATATTTTATATCGTGTTTTTACACAGGATGGCTATGAATTTTTAATGGATGTTGACTTATCTGGATATATGGATTCATACTATCATGGGAGCAGAAAATGCAAGAAAAAAATTAGAAAATAGACAAAAAGTGTCAATTCGACAAAACATTTCATTTTTTGCTATAGCGCTTTTTAAAAAGATACTATATAATAGAAAATGCGTGTAGGATGAAAGGATGAAATATGAACAAAATTAAAGTATTAGTTGTCGATGATAATTTACAATTAGTCGACATGGTTAAGGAGTACTTTAGTAGTCATGCAGTAATCGAAGTATCTGATGTAGCGTATAATGGTAAAGAAGGTTTATCATTATTGGAGAAGAATAAATATGATATTGTTTTATTAGATCTTATAATGCCATTAATGGATGGTATTAAACTATTAGAAGAATGTCAAAAGAAAAATATTGAAGAAAGATTTATTGTCCTTACTTCATATAATTCGCCAGAAGTAATAAGAAAAGTGTCAGGATTAGGGATTAAATATTTTATGTTAAAACCTTTTGAACTTTCAGAGTTAGAGAATAAAATATTGGAATATTCTAATAATGAAATATATAATAAAAAAACAATTGACTTGTATTATAGTAATTTACAAATGTCAATAACTAAATTGTTACATGAATTAGGTGTTCCATCACATATTAAAGGATATACTTATATCCGTGAAGGAATAAACCTTATTTATAATGATCCAGAATTAGCTAGTGCTATAACTAAAGAATTATATCCCATGATAGCTAAAAAATATAATACTACATCATCGCGTGTTGAAAGAGCTATTCGACATGCTATCGAAGTTAGTTGGAATAGAGCTAATTGGGAACTTATGGAAGAGGTATTTGGGTATAGTGTGGATATTGATAAGGCCAAAGCTACCAACTCTGAGTTTATTGTTACTTTATCTGATAAATTGAGATTAGAATATCACGAATATGTGAATAATTAAAAAGCTAAATTCAATAATGAATTTAGCTTTTATCTTTTAATTTTATACTTCTTTTTATATATTTTGTACATTGCTGGCTTTAGAATAATATCAAACTCTCCAATATATTCCAATATTGATGAATTAAAGCCAATTTTACTTAATAATAATGGATAATATTTTGAACTTGGATTAAAGTTTCCTGTTATATCACCAAGATTGATATATTGATAATTCTCTTTTCCAAAATATTTCATTATTTCATAAGTTAAAAGGGTAGATATATTATAATGAGCATATTCTTTGGCTTCATAATTAATTAAAATACAAACTCCTTTAGCTTCTTCTAGAGTAAGAGCAGCTCCACAAGTTATTCCATCAGGATATTGTTTTAATAATTTTGTCGATGCCACAATATCTTTTTTATAAGTATTTAATAATTTATCGGATGTTATTTTATCGTTAATAGCTTTTTGAATATCATATTTAATATTATCACCACTTTGAATGATGTCAGCGAGATTCTTATTCTTTTCAAATTCTTGATTATAAAGTTTATTAGCATTTTGAACATATTTTTTGGTATCAATAAAGGCATAAAATATTTTTAATTTATCATTAAAAGCTTGAAATAATGCTTGGAAATATTTTTTATTTTTTTTAGTAAAATTGTTTTTTAGATAATCATAAAATTTATCTAGATTATTATCATTATCTCTTGATACTGAAACAGCCATATTATTAGCATAGGTTATTTTTTCTTTTACTTCTTTTGAAAAATTATTAAATAAAACTCTACCATCTTTATTAAGAAGAGATAAAACACTCCATCGTGAAATAACTGATTCATTATACAGATTAAATCCTAAATGCTCGTATTTGTTATTACTAAAGGTAGTTAAAATATCATTTACTTTGTTATTAAAATGAATGGTATTACCATCTTTATCTCGCTCACTCGCCACAATCAATGGATCAATTTTAATAAAGATAAATTTTTGCTTTCGAAGAAGTTGTTTTAATTCTTGAGTTAATTCAGTTATTAAATCCATATCATCATAATCAATTAAAAAACCTCTAGGTGAATAAGCAAATTTATATCCCCAAAAAAGAGTTTTATAAAGCATTAAACCTGCACCAATTAGTTTGTTATCATCATTTTGAAAACCTAGATAATGAATCTGATATCCTTCAACATCATGTTGAAATTTGGCATACATACTAGTTTGATAATATGAGTTGTTTTTATTTTTCATGGAAAAAGCATCAAATTCTTTTTCACTTAGTGTTATGATTTTCAAATCAATCACCACCTTTTCTATAAAATAATTATAATGGAAAAAAATGTATTAGGCAATAATTATTTGTTTTTTTGTAAAAAATTGCTTTAATAAGATAAAATATGGTATTATATTAATATAATTAATTGAGGTAATTATGAGTAAAATAAAGAAATTCTTTTCAAATATTAAAAGAAAATATCAAAAAAAAATTGTTAATAATCATAAATGTTTTAGTGTTAAAGAACTTGTTGTGACTATTCTTATTACTTTAGGATTGGGAATAGTTATTGGTGGTATTATTATGTATGCAAAAGGTCCACTTGGTTTTGCTTCAAAAGGTTTTGTAAATGAATTTTTATCCACCTATAATGATATAGCCAACTCTTATTATCAGGATATTGATAAAGAAGAACTATTATCATCCGGAATTAACGGAATGATTAAATATTTAGGAGACCCTTATGCAGGTTATTTAACAGAAGATGATGCTAAAGATTTTAGTGAAGATGTTGATGGTTCATATTCTGGTATTGGAGCGGAAATAAAACTTAAGGATGATCAAATTCTTATTGGTAAAGTTTTTGATGATTCACCAGCTCAAAAAGTTGGAATATTAACGGATGATGTATTATTAGAAGTTAATGGAGAAAGTATCAAGGGAAAATCATTAAATGCTATTTCTAGTATTGTTAAAGGTGAAACTGGAACAGAGGTAAACATTAAAGTTTTAAGAGATAAACAAGAATATGAATTTACGATTAAAAGAGGAACAGTTGATACGATTAGTGTAACTAGTGAATTAATAGAAAAAGAATCTAAAAAAATAGGTTATCTTCATATTTCTATTTTTGCGGCTAATACCTTTAAACAATTTGAAAAAGAATTACTAAAATTAGAAGAAGAGAAAATAGATTCTTTAATTATTGATGTAAGGGGAAATTCAGGGGGATATTTGACAACTGTTAGCGATATTATTTCAATATTTATTCAAAAAGGATTACCAATTTATCAACTTAAAACAAAAGAGAAAATAGAAATTGTTTATGATAAAACCAAAGATGAACGCAAATATCCAATTATTGTATTAGCAGATTCAGCTAGTGCATCCGCTAGTGAATTATTAGTTGGAGCATTGAAAGAAACTTATGGTGCTCAAATAGTCGGTACTAAAACCTTTGGTAAAGGAAAAGTCCAAAAAGTATATTCTTTATCGAATGGTTCAATGGTTAAATATACTTATCAGGAATGGTTAACTCCTCGTGGAAATTATATTGATGGAAAAGGAATTACACCAGATGAAGAAATAAAATATGTTTATAATAAAGATGGAGAAGATAATCAACTTGAGTATGCTATTAAATTGATACTAAATAAGTAGTAGGATTAAAGATGAATAAAGAAAGTATATATAAAATTATTGGCTATCAAGGTGAATATAATGATAGTGTCAAAAAAGCATTAAAAAAGCTATTAAAAGAAAATCATCCTGATCATCATGGTAATGCGCAAATATTTCAATTAATTAATGAAGTAAAAAAAGAACTTACCAATAATCAAGTGTCTTTCAAATATGAAAAGAAAACTAAAAAATACACAGATATTGATTATGATTTTTGTCAAGAAATGGTTGATAAATTAACTAAAAAAAAGAATAGGTTAACTGATTCATTAGAAATATTACAAAATGATTTAGATGATTTTGAAAAAAGTTATAGTAAACTATATTATCAAAGAATTGAAAAACAACATGTTTTATTAGATAATAATATAGATTCAATGAAATTGAAACGCATTAAAATAGGTTGTATTATTTTTTTAATAGTTATTATATGTACTTTTTTTCTGGCATTTTATCAAAATAATCTTTTTGGTTTTTGTTTATTTGGAATGATGGTTTTTCTGTTTTTTTGGATGATTAAATATTTTTTCTATGTTGTTCAAGATATAACCAAAAAGAGTAAAGTCAAAGCAGAAGATTATGTTAAGGTAATTAATAATATTAGTAAAATTAATAAAGAAAAAGAAGAGAAAACAAAGGAAATTTTAAAATTAAAAAGAGAAATTGATTGTTTAGAAAATGATTTAAGATTTTATCATAATATACTAAAATAAGAGGTTTACATGAAGATAATAAAAAAAATAATTAAATGGATAATAAACTTATTTCATTCGTTGTTTTATCGGAAGAATAAGGTCACAAAAAAAATAAAAGAGAATATTCGCGATGCTAAAAATGAACGTTATTTGAAAGGATATGGGGTATATATTAATGGATCATCTAGTGATTCTTTACCAGTATATCTTTTAATAACTCAAGAAGATAAGAATAAAATACTTGAAAAAATAAAAAAAATTGAAGATATTATTCAGAATAATAATAGTGAAGATAAAGAAAAAGATTTACAAATTATTCAAAAACTAAAGAAAAAAATTGCCAAGGCTCCAATTTCTATTTATCAGAATGAAAAAATAAATGAAGAACTTGATTTTTTTATTGAAAATAAGGGCATTAAACCAATTGAATCAAAAGAATTAAGTATCAAAAAGCCAATTGCATCGCTTGAAAGTAATATTTATAAAATATTAGAAAAATATGATGAAAAAATAAAAGAAAAGACAATTAATGAATACAAGAAAGTAAATTATGTTACAGTAACAACTTATCTATTAGATGAAATAGAAGAAAAAATTTCCCAATTAGAAAAAGATTTTATATCCCATAAGCATAATAAATCATATTATGATCGTGAATTAAAAAAGATTAAAGATAAATTAGAACAGTTACGAAAATTAAGAAATAATGCTTCAGTCCAAGCTGAAATATTAACATTAAGAAAAGAACTATATACTAAAAGTAAAGATAAATATGATTTATTATATAATGAAGAAGTATTTTTAAATTTACAAAAAAGATGTGATTTATTATGTGAAAAAGCTAATAGAAAAATAATTGATTTAAAGAAGAAAGAACAAGAAAAGAAAGAAGAAAAAAGAAAAGAAGATTATGAATTATTAGAAAAAATTATTAAAAGATTTCAAGATATGGAATTAGCTAGAAAGCTTATTTTAATAAATGAAATGATGAATGGAAATATCAAAAAAGTAGATGATTTATTTGAAGCATTAAATAAAATTTATTATGATTTTTTAAATGGAGAGAAAGTTAAATTTAACTATCCTAGAAACGCTACTAAAACAGAATTAGTTAAATTATATAATACTTTAAATCGTTTTGTTAGTATCTTTAATCATGAAGATTATATTTCTCTTGATCATATTAATATTTCAATGGAAAGTCTATTAACTATGTTAATTTCTAAAAAAGAAGAATTTGATGTTTTATTAAAAGATAGATATCATTATCAAAAAGAAAAACATGAAAATAGTGTTTTAACTGATAATAAACTAGCTATATTAATGGAAGAAGAGTTAATTCGACTTGGTAAACATAAACAGTTAGTGAAAAAAAATAATTAAACTAGACATATTTTATGTCTTTTTTTATCATTAATAAATGATAAAATGTTTACAAAATAATTCTTTCTATGATACAATTATTTTAGAAAAATAGGGTGATTGTATGAATAATAAAAAAGTAGTAATGCTATTTGTAAGTTTAATGGCATTTATTATGGTATCTGGTGGTGTTAGTTATGCCTATTTTGTATATAACAAGGATGTTGCTGATGTAACTCTTGATACAGGGGATATAAGTATTAATTATGCTACAAATAATGATACATATTCTTTGACTAATGTTTTACCAATGAATGATGGATTAGGAAAAACATATCCTAAGTATCTTGATTTTACAGTTACAGGAAAGGCAGATACTGAAGCAATATTATATGAATTAGAATTAATAAAAGTAAGTGGTGATATTGATAATCAGTATATAAAAGTATATTTAACTGATCAAAATGATACTCCAATTATGGGACCATTTTTATATTCAGAATTATATAATTCTTTAAATAATAATGGAAAAGCATTACATCAAGATATTATTGAAGGTAATACAGATGGTACTACTAAAACTACCACGAAGAATTATCGATTAAGAATGTGGATTGATGAGAGTTATGAAACTTTAACTGCCCAAAGTTTTAGTTTTAATGTCTATATGTATGCTAAAAATACGGAAAGTTTAGGTAACTTAGTATATGATATAAATAATGTTAGTGAAACAACTTCAAGAAGTACTTATAGTATTAATAATGGGGTTGTAACCATAACTGCTCTTATATCAAATGCTTATGAGACGACTGACATTAAAGCATATTTAGAACAAGGGAAAACTTATATTTTTAGTTGTGATTCTGATGCTACTACTTGGGATAATTCTACTTCAATTGATAGTGTTGAAGTATATATTGCCCAGGAACATAATGGTGTAAGTGCCGGAGCATCGGCAGTAATTCGGGCAGCCAAGGCTGAATTTACGGTTTCAAAAACGGGAATATACTATTTAAGATTTGATGTAAATAAAAATGGTGAAACACATAAATTTTGGAATATTTCGATCATTCCTAAAGATAATTCTACTCCTCAAAAAACGCATCGAATTACTTTCGATGATGGTAATGGAAAGACATTAACCAAAATTGTAACAGATGGTGAAAATTATGGTTCACTTCCTACGGCAACAAGAAAGGGATACAATTTTCTAGGATGGGAGTTTGAAAACTTAGTTTCTAATAGTGACTGGGAAGTTGGGGCAATAACGGATGCTAATGGCAATGCAGGTACTACAGGAGGGACTACTACTAGGTTACGAATGAAAGAGTATTTAAATGTTTATCCAAATAGTCAGTATAAAATTATGACGGGTGATACAACCGAAGGCGATAATCAAGTTGTAGTGCGTTTTGCTTATTTTTATGATGAAAATCAAAACTTTATAAGTAAAGCAGGTACAATTGGTAGACAAGAGATTGAGGTTACAACACCTAATAATTGTGCTTATTTAAGGGTGGTTTTACAACGTCATGATAATACTCTTGATTTACCACTTAGTGCCCTTGATGATATTGATGTTAGAGTTCTTTATTTGGGAACTTTGGATAGTAGTAAAGAAGTAATTATTAATAAAGATTATACGTTAAAAGCTAAATGGGAATGGAATAATAACTATTATTATAATGATGTAATTCAAAATGTAACCATAAATGGTGGTACTAGAACCAATGATTATATTTCCTTAAATGGTACAAGTGATTTCTTAAATTTAGGTGAAATAAGAGATAAAAAAGAAGTAAGTGTTCAAGCAACTATTAAGGTAACCGATCCAGATTATGCTACAGGGGAAAAAGATATTGTTTCTAATTTTGAAAATGGTGGATTTGGTATTTATTTAAAATCTGGAAATATCGGATTTTGTGTGTGGCTTGATGGATATAATTATTATAGCTGTGCACGTTCAGCTACTGCAATGGATACCACTTCAAGTCATGATGTTACAGGAACATATGATGGAAGCGTATTAAAATTATATATTGATGGCGTTTTGGATACTTCTACTGATGTAACTTCTATCATTCAAACAAATAGTTTAAGTGGAAAAATTCAAAATCCGGGTAGTAACACTATAATGGCTGTTGGTGGAGATCCTTTTGGTAATACTATATATGCTAATTATTTTAAAGGAGATATTTATTCTGTTCGTATTTATGATTATGCCATAAGTGAAGGAAAGATCATTGAAAATATTCAAAAAGATGGCTTTATTAGTTTAAGTTGAAAAAGTATTATTTTTATTAACTGTAAAAAAATGTTTAAAAAATATCAATAAAAATTCAGCATGTTATTGATATTTTTTTTATAATTTGGTAAACTATTTTATAGAGTAGGTGATTATAGATGGAGGAATATATTCCTAAAAGAAAAAATGGTTTTAATATTAGTTCAAATTTAAAATTTATATATATATTTGTGATTGCCTTTGTAATGGTTTTTGGGGTAAGTTATGGATTAACTTTTTTTGTTCAAAATAAGAAAGTTGCTGAAGGATCTGTAACAATAGGAAATTTAACTGTTAATTATAGTAATCAAAGTATTAATGCTACAGGTTTAAGTAATGCTAATGATAGTGATGGGATACTTGAATTTAGTAAAACATTAACTGTAACTAATACTACAGCAGTAAAGGGTGATTTATTTGTAACTCTTACCAGAACATCAGGATTAGCTTTAAGTGATATGCGATATGCTTTACTTGTTAATGGGGTAATTGAAACCATTAATGATGTACCTTTGGATGGTAAAATATATCATCATGCTATATTAGAAAATGAAAAAGTAGAGGTTGAAGTAAGATTATGGCCTAAAAGTACATATTCTGGATCAGAAACAACTTTTGTAGGAACATTAACACCTGATATTAGTTATTTAGGAGCAACAGCTACTGATTATGTAAAAGATTCAAGTAGTGTTGATGAAAATATAACTGAAAGTAATAATGTTTATACTTATGCATCAGCAAGCACGAATAATTATGTTTATTTTAATTGTACAAGTGGATATACCAAAGGAAGTAATTGTGAGTTATGGCGAATAGTAAAAGTAGAAGATGATCGATTAGTTTTAACAAGAGATGCAGATTATACAAATGCTGCATCAAGAGAGAAGTCTAGTACTTATAATACAAGTTTAACTTTTAATGATTCTAGTATGATTAATACTGTATCAACAGATAATAAAAATGTTTATTTGTATAAAACCGTTAAAATAGTTGATGGTAATGGTACTAATGCTAATCCATTTGTTTTAGGATTGGATACTAGAAGTACGGATGATAATAAAATTATAGGGAAATATACTTATAAAAACGGCACTACAACTGTTTTAGAACAAGATATTTATTATGGTGAAACCAATTATATTAGTGGATATATTGTTGATTCTGATTTTCAAGGATGGACAGATGGAACAAGTGATTATAATATAGGTGAAGTAATTACTTATACAACTGATAAAATATTAAATACAAAGATGCGTTTAACTCCATATGGTGTTATGCGAAATAATGCTGATACAACAACTCTTATTAATTTTGCTAATCGATCAAGTGATACCAATGGTAAAGGATTATATATACTACCTGGAACAGCAAATGATGCTTATCCAATATATTATTATCGAGGAGAAATAGATAATAATAATGTTGTGTTTGGAGGAATCTGTTGGCAAATAGTAAGAACAACCGATACTGGTGGTGTTAAAATGATATATAATGGATTACCTGATATATCAGGATCTGGAAATAATATAACCTATAACTGTGGAACAACGAGAGATATTCAAGATAATATTCAAACAACAACTGATTTAAAACAAAGTAAAGGGTATTACTATGCTGATGATTATGAGATAGTAAGTACATCAGGGAATAGTGTAACATATAGGTTGAAATCAAAAACAAATCCCATAACCCAAGTAGCAATAGCAAATGCAACTGATGCTGCTACAGCAATACCAACTATTGCTACAAATTATCCATACACTTGTAAAATAGCGGCAGATTCAGTAACATGTACAATACTATATAAAGTAGATAGTTATGCCAGTGGAACAAATGCGAATGTATATTCATCACTTGATAGACCAATAATAGGAAGAAGTGCCTTTAACACAAATTATCAAAGTGTATCAGATGTAGGATATATGAGTAATGATAGATACCCTTATAGCATTTCAGATTGGACAAAGAGTGCGCTATTTGCAAGTGATGCAACGTGGGTAACTGACCATTATGAACTTGTTGATGCCTCACTAACTTCACCAGATACAACGCATCATTATAGTTGTAATGCAACAAGCGCTAGTGCGACATGTACAAGTTTAAGATATGTATATGGTGTAGATGGAACAAAAAAATACTATATAACCTTAACAAATGGCGAATTAATAGAAGATGCATTATATAAAATGACAGGAAATGGAAGTGCAGAAACAAAAACAAAAAATAGTGGTTATAACTTAAATGTTAATAATTCCGCAGCCAAAACAGCCATAGATAATTGGTTTAGAACAAATTTAACAAATGAAGTAGATGCAAATAATCGTGATTATAGTGTATATTTAGAAGATACGATATTCTGTAATGATAGAAGTTATAAGACAGTTACGGGAAGAACAAGTTACCCAACATATAATCAAAGTGGATGGAATCCAAATGGAGGAAGTTTAGCAACATATTTATATTTTGGAACGCATAATAGATATGAGAATAGTTGGTATAGTACAAGTAATGTACCAAGTATTACGTGTCCAAATAAGACAGATAGGTTTACAGTATCAAATGCAAATGGAAATGGCGCATTAACCTATCCAGTAGGTTTATTAACTGAAGATGAAATAATCATGGCAGGAGTAGGAGGAAATAGCGGAAGTGTTTCAAGTAATTATCTAAATACGAATGACCCGTACTGGTCTTTGTCGCCTAGCAGCTTCTACTACAACCATGCAAACGAGTTAAGCGAGTTCGGTGACGGCGGCTACCACGTGACCCTCGCTTACGGTCTTCGCCCAGTCGTTTCACTTCGACTTGGAACAGAATTTGAGTCCAATGGAAATGGAACTGGAACTAATCCATATGTTGTGAAAATGGGAGAATAGGTAAATGTTCCACGCTCCACGTTGTGGCTCTAGAAGAGTAAGAAAGTGGAGTACCACAAAAAAACTACGGAGTAACTAATAACGAAAAGATAGATGCTTGTGTATATAAAATCATCAAGACATGCGAAATAAAGCAAGTCTTGAGGAACTTAAATTATGGATTAAACTATTAATATAGATTAATCTAGGATTATGTCATTAATAATACGAGGTTTGTTTACTTTTATAAATTGTATAATAAAAAGTCATAAATATTTTAAAGTTAAAAAGTCATAACTTTAGATGTTTATGACTTTTTTGATATACTTATATCATCTCATAATAAGAAGGAGTTGATGTAAGTTGAGAAAAGATATTACAATAGAAAAATTGATGTTAGGAGGAGAAAAAGTGAATAAATCAGAATTATCAAGACAATACGGTTGTTGTTGGAGAACAATAGATAGAAGATTAAATACAGATAAATATAAAAGTTTTATAACTTACTTTTTTATAATGATATTCTCGTGTCAAATATGTATTTAGAAATTACAATTGAGAGGAGAATATGATGAACGATATAGAAATTAATAATAGTATTTTTTTAAGTATTAAACACATTGATAAAGAAGGAATTGAAATTTGGTATGCAAGAGAATTACAGATAGTTTTGAAATATATACAATGGAGAAACTTTTATAAAGTCATTGAAAAGTCAGTAGTTAATACTAATAATAATGAAAATATTAAATAGGAATTAATAGGTTTTAAAATATCTAATTTAAGGTTGTGACTTTTATTCGTCCAAATGATAAAAAAATATATGCAACCAGTTAAATTTGTGTATATATGTGAAAAAAATGCAAAAAATATGCATGTCGCAAAAAAATAAAAAACTTGTAAATGCGACATGCTTAGTGTATAATTAAATTGGTGATGAAAATGAAGATTATTAAAAGAGAAAAATACTTAGATACTTTGATTAGTGTAATTGGTACTCCTGATATAAAAGTAATAACAGGTGTTAGAAGATGTGGTAAGTCAAAACTTCTTGATGAATTAAAAACATATATTGAAAAAAATATCAAAACCAATAATATAATTTACGTTAATTTTAGCTTGCATGATACTACCAATATAATGAAATGTGAATTGTTATACAAATATATTGAAGATAGATACCAAGAAGGAAGCAACAATTTTGTTTTAATAGATGAAGTACAAATGTGTGAAGATTTTGAGAAAGTAATTAATTGGATTCATGCCGAAGAAAAATTTGATATTTATATAACAGGTTCTAATGCCTTTTTACTATCTAGTGATTTAGCTACATTATTTACAGGAAGAACATTTGAGTTAGAATTATATCCTTTTTCATATGGAGAGTATTTAAAATATTATAATCAAGAGAGAAGTGATAAAACTTTCAATGATTATCTTTTAAATGGTGGTTTAGCTGGATCATATTTATATGATGATAGTAATGAAAAGTACAAGTATATTAATGATGTTTACAAAACATTAATAATAAGGGATATTGTTAATAAGTATAAGATACAAAATGAAAGTTTACTAGATACCTTAACTGATTTTTTAATGGATAATGTTTCTAATATAACTTCAATTAGAAATATCTCTAATATTTTAAATAATAATCATGTTGCAACAAATGATAAGATTATTAGTAGATATATCACTTATTTGTGTAATGCATTTATGTTTTATAAAATTAGGCGTTTTGATATACAAGGAAAGAAATATTTGTCATCACAAGATAAATACTATTTAGTTGATCATTCATTTAAGTTTGCAAAATTAGGAACTAAAAATATAAATTATGGAAGAGTATTAGAAAATATTGTAGCAATTGAGTTATTACGTCAGGGTTATGAAGTTTATGTTGGGGTTTTAAATAATAAAGAAATTGATTTTGTTGCTATGAAAAGAAATGAGAAAATTTATATACAGGTATCTGATGATATCAGTAATGATGAAACATTTCAAAGGGAAGTAGCACCACTACTTAAAATTCAGGATGCATATCCTAGGATGATTATTGCTAGGACTCATCATGAAAAATATCAATATGAAGGCATTCAAATTGTCAATATAGTAGATTGGTTAAGTTAAAATATGCTATAGTTTTGTTATGTGCCACCTCTTAAGGAGGAGTCACTATGGAAAATATAATTATAATTTTGTTAATTTTATTAACATATTACAAAATATTGAACAAATAAAAATTTCTTTTGATTTGATGTGATAAATATTTTTTAGAGGTGGCATTATATTTAATATAATATGTTAAAAAATCAATTTTTTTAGTTCCTCTTTAATCATAATAACAATAGGAGTTGATAGAAATGTTTGAATTAGTAAGTAA
>CAMNBS010000018.1 GCA_946533175.1 uncultured Clostridia bacterium | reverse complement strand
ATAAACAAAATGAGAGATATCATTAATAAATATCTCTCTTCAGGGGGTTTTGGTTGAATACACCCTTATTTATTTCCATAAGGATGTGTACGACTCACATTTATCGTACATATAAATAATAATATAAAAAATGGCAACTGTCAATTCAAAATGATAAATTTTGGCAAATATTTTTAATTTGTGTCAATTAACTTGACAATTGATTCTTTTAACGGAGTTAATTCCTCATCTTTCTTTTTCCAAAATTCTGTAGCATCTTCTTTTGCAGCTAGAAGTATTCGATAATCCTCTTTTAAATTAGCAATTTTAAACATTATCTCTCCACTTTGTCTTGTTCCAAATAAATCACCACTACCACGTAATTTAAAATCTTCTTCCGCAATTTCAAAGCCGTCAACTGTTTTTTCTAAAATCTTTAATCTTTCTGTTTCTTCTTTACTGATTAAAATACAAGTTGATTGAATATTACCTCGTCCTACTCTTCCTCGTAATTGATGAAGTGTCGATAAACCAAATTTATTAGCATCAAAAATAACAATCATACTAGCATTAGGAACATCTACTCCTACTTCAATAACAGTTGTACTTATTAAAATATCAATTTCACTATTCTTAAATTTCAACATTATTTCATCTTTCAATGAGTTAGCCATTTTACCATGTAAAATACCGATATGATATTTCATTCCAAAAGCAACATTCATTTTATCTTGTAAATTAGAAACACTCTTTTGTTCATTAATATCACTATCTCCCTCTATAAGTGGGGCAATAACATATATTTGATGCTTTTTTTGTAATTCTTCATACATTAAATTTAAAACATCTTTTATTTCATCATCTTTTTTTACTATCGTTTTAACAGGAAGTCTTCCTTTTGGCATTTCTTTAATTGTAGATATATCCATATCTCCATAAATAGTTAAAGCAAAAGTTCGTGGTATTGGCGTTGCACTCATATAAAGAACATCCGGCGTTATTCCTTTGTTTTTCAAATTAGCTCTTTGATTTACTCCAAATCGATGTTGTTCATCTGTTATAACAAGGCCTAAATTACAATACGTAACATCTTCCTGAATTAAGGCATGTGTTCCAATAACAATATCAATCTTACCACTTGATAACTCCTCAACAATTTCCTTTTTTTCTTTTTTAGTTAATGAACCGATAAGTAATCTAGCTTTTACTTTATCTTTAAATAATTTTTGAATATTATTATAGTGTTGAGTTGCTAATATTTCCGTAGGAGCCATTAATGCACTCTGATATCCTGCTAATTTATTAAAATACATAGCCGCAAAACTAACAATTGTCTTACCACTACCAACATCTCCTTGGAGCAAACGATTCATTACTTTCGAACTATTCATATCTTCTACTATTTCATGAATTACTTTCTTTTGATCATCTGTTAAAGAAAAAGGAAGAATTTCATAAAAAGAAGTAATTTCAGATTCTTTGATATTTCTTGTTAAACCACTATCTTTTCTATTCTTTTCATTTAAATAATAAACTTTAGCCATAAAAACAAACAATTCTTCATATTTAAGACGCTTAATCATTAACTTTAATTTTTCCATATCCGTTGGATTATGAACAATATTTAAAGTTATTCTTTTATTAATAAAATGATACTTTTCTTGTAAATAAAGAGGAATATAATCAGGGAGTTCTTTTCCATACATCATTAACCCTAAGTTAATATAATTAGATAAGTTTTTATTGGATAAACCATTGGTTAAATGATATATTGCTTCTATCTTGGTTTCATTGGATAAGCTTCCTAAACGAATATCTGAAGCTGTTAAAATATTTTTATCTTTATCATATTTTCCTATAACAATTACATTTGTTCCAATAGTTAAATGTGTTTTCATAAAAGCCCGATTAAAAATAGATACTCCAATCATCCTATCCTTGGTTACAAGACGAAAATTCATTTTGTTTAAACCTTTATTAAATCTTAAAACAAGTGGTACACTTTCAATTTTTCCGTCTATAACAACTTTATCTAAAGTATCAATATTATTCAAATCACTTCTCTTTAAAACATCATAACGTGAAGGAAAATAAGTTAATAAATCATTAACATCATATATTCCTAATTTATTTAATCTTTCTTCTCCTTTAATACCTATTCCTTTAATTGTTTTTAAATCCATCATACTTACTCCGAATATAGCTCATTATATCAAATATTATCTTTAAAGTAAATTTAATATACATTCTTTGTCAAAAAAAAAGAATAATTTATATCATTCTTTTATTCATTATTTTTCTTTTTATAATCATTATTTCGATTATTAACTTTGTTTTTTTCTAAAGCTTCTAATATTTCTTTTTTATTTTTATTATTTAAATAAATATTAACACCACTAGCTATAATAATAAATATTAAATTCCAAAATATAATAGCAAAAGTATCAGTCTCTCCACTATTAGCTTTTTTTTCACTCTTTTCTAATTTAGAAAATATATCTTCCGTTGGATTTTTATATTCATCCATAATTGCATCAATTATTTTTTGATTATAAGTTTCATTATATCCATCAAATACTTTTTCTCCAATAATGTAGTATGGAACACCTTGAGCTGCCACATTGGTAACACTAGGCATCTTATTTAATAAAGCACTATTTCTAGTGTCATTCCATACTTCAAAAGAAACCACTTTAAAATATTTTCCATATTCGGTAGAAATAGAGTTTAAATAACTTAATAATCTAGCACAAAATCCACATCCTGATCCTCGGAAAAGATATATAATAACTTGATTATCCGTTTCAACATAATCTTTATTTTCTATTTCCATTCCCTCTGATAATAGTGTTTCCTTAAAATTCATCGTATTATATTCATCATAATATGTTTTAGCAGATATCATAAAAGGGAATATTAAAGCTACTATAAACACCAATAATAATTTTCTCATTTCTATTTTCCTTTCTATATTCATTATTCTAACGGATATCAAGAAAAAAAACAACCCATTTCACACTATATTGTCTTTTTTTTCGATTTTTTTCAATACTTCAATATCACTATATAATATTTTTTCATCACCAATAGCCATATAATTATCATGTCCTTTACCAAGAATTAAGACTAAATCATCTTTTTCAGCTAATTTAAGCGCTTTTTTTATCGCTTCTTCACGGTTTAAAATAATTAAATAATTTTTCTTTTTAGTATTCTTAATCATTTCACGAACAATTTCTTGAGGATCTTCCAATCTTGGATCATCACTAGTCAAAATAGCTATTTTAGAATACTTACAAACTAACTTACCTATAAGCGGTCTTTTTTCCTTATATCGACCACCAGCACAACCAACAACAGTTATTAAATTTTTATGGCAATTTTTTTTCAAAAAATATAATACTTTATAAGTAGCATTTAAAGTATGTGCATAATCTATCATTACCTCTTTACCAATGATTGTCATTTTTTCCATTCGACCACAAATTTGGCGAATATCCTTTATTTTTTCAATAATCTCTTTCATCGAATATTTTAATGATAATAAAACTAAAATACTGGCTGCTAAATTATAAACATTATATTCACCAAGTAAGGGACTATTAATAAAATATTTTTTCTTTTGATATTTTAAAACAATCAACGTATGGTCATAAAATAATCGATATCGAATAATTTGCAAATCACTTCTTTTTTTCCCAAAAGTTTGATAATTATCTAAATCATTTACTATTTTTTTATAATATGGACTATCACGATTAATAATTTTGATTTTACTATGATATAAAAGTTCCTTTTTACATTTTAAATAATTTTCAAAATCTTTATGTTTATCCAAATGTTCATTTGAAATATTTAAAAAAACACCAACATCAAAAAATAAACCTGGAATTCTTTTAGTTAAATAACTTTCACTACTTACTTCCATAATAATATTTTGAATATTTGCTTGATTTATCTGTGAAAAATATTCATATAAATGATCAATACTAGGTGTCGTATTATCTAAATCTTTCTTGTAATCTAAAAACTCTAGTCCATTAGTTCCTATACTAGCTCCATTTAACATATCACGAAGAATAGTTGTTACCGTTGTTTTACCATCAGTTCCAGTTATTCCTATTAATAATTTATTATCTAAAGGATTGTGATATTTTATTTTTAATAAATTAATTAAATATTCATCAATATTTTCTATTTTTAAATACGGAATTTTATTATCTATATCTGTATTTGTAATAACCATCGAACAGCCTTTTTTTATTGCATCATCAATGAAATTATTTTTATTATATAAACCAGTTGTACATACAAAGATGTCTCCTTTTTCTATTTCTTTCGAATTAACACGAATGTTATTCTTTTTAATTATTTTTTTTATTTCCATACTACATCTTATGACAAATTATTTCAATTTATAAATTAAAACACCTTTCTCGCCATATTTTCTTTCTTTCCAAAGAACAAGGTTATCATTCAAGTATTCTTCACGATGCGTTAATTCACAAATAATTAAGCCATTTTTTTTCAATAAAGATTTATCTAATACTATATTAATTATTTTATTAATTATTTCTTCTTTATAAGGGGGATCCAAAAAAATCAAATCAAATTGAAGTTGTTGTTTTTTTAAATAAACCAAGGCATCATAATAATCCAAATTTAATAAAACATTGTCATCAAGACAATTAAAACTAATTAGATTATCTCTAATAACTTGAATACATTTTTTATTTTTATCATTAAAATATACCTTATTAGCCCCATTACTAAGACATTCAATTCCATAATTACCACTACCGGCAAATAAATCTAAAACCATACTATCATGGATATAATCTTGAATCATGGAAAAAATACTTTCTTTTACTCTATCCATTGTTGGTCTTGTACCAACAATATCATATCCTTTAATAGTTCTTCCTTTTAATTTACCACTTATTACTTTCACAAGATTTTCTCCTTTTAAACCTACTATTAATTTGCATAATTAAATAATTAACTTTAGTTTCACTTTCTAAGTATTCTTTAATGATTGCATTATTATATAATTTTGTTTTATTTTCTATATTTGGATTATTTCGATAATTATGAATTAATTCTATTTCTTTATTCGTAATTTTCTTTTTTAATTCATCAATTTTTTTAATATCATCATTTTCATCTAATAACGAAAACAATTCATCTAATTCTTTATTTATATTCATATCCATCACTCTTTAATTATACAAAAATAGTATAGAAATATCTATACTATTTAGCTTTTTAATTAAATATAATCATCGATTGTTAGTAATCGTTCATCAATTTCTTTTAAACTTGGTCTTGATTTTACAACTTCTTTATCAATTGAAACATTTTCTATTTCATTTTTTTTAACTAAACTAACAATTTTATAAGTATCTACTATTTTTTCTTTAGTAATACTATTACCTGTTGAATAACGATCCATAATTGATAATTCTGTTAATTTAATAATAAAGTCTTCTTTCTTTGTTTTAATACCAATATATGCTTTGGAATCAATAGTAAATGTTTTAACAATATTATAAGGACTTGTTTTTACTTCCCGAACTAACATTAAACCACGTCTTGCTCTAGTACTTTTTTCAAATTCTGTTATTTTTACACGCTTACCAGTACCATTATTGGTAATAATTGAAATATAATCAATTTCTCCAAAATTATTAACACTAACTACTTCATCATTTTTTAAATTAATTGATTTAACACCACTAGTTTTAAGTCCAACTATTGGAATATCATTAATATCAAACCATAAACCAAAGCCCATTTTTGTTGCAACAAAAACATTATTATTACATGAAATACAAGCTTCAATTAATTCATCAGAATCCTTTAAATTCATACAATTAACTGGTTTAGTATAACGTGATATTTTAAACTCTGATAATTTTGTTCTTTTAATCATTCCCATTTTAGTTGCCAAAAGAATATCTAAGTCACTATCAAAGTTTGTTACCTTAATACAAGAAATAATTGCTTCATCGGTATCCATTTTAATAATATTACTAATATGTTTTCCTAATTCTTTCCATTTTGCATCTGGGACATTATAAACAGGAACATAAATAAAGTTTCCTTTATTAGTAAATAAAATAACTGTATCCATGGTATTTAATTCATAAAAGCCGATTGGATAATCACCATCTTTTAATGTTGGTTCTTCTCCTTCTTTAAAACTACGTTTAGAACAACGCTTAACATAACCATCATGAGTTACTAAAACTATCACATCTTCTTTAGGAATTAATTCTTCTTCACTAATGGTAATATCCATAATTTCATCTTTAATTTCTGTCTTTCTTTCTGTAGCATAATCAGCTTTTATCTTTTTTAGTTCTGCTTTCATAACTCCTTTTAGTTTTTCTGGATCTTCTAAAATAGCATTTAAACCATTAATAACCTTTTGCAAATTATTATATTCTTCTTTAAATTCTTCCACATCGCTGTTAGTTAATCGATATAACTGTAACATGACAATAAATTCTGCTTGTTTTTCTGTAAAATCATATTTATCTTGTAAATTAACTTTAGCATCAGATTTGTTTTTACTACTACGAATAGTAGCTATAACTTCATCTAAAATACTAAGAGCTTTAATTAGACCTTCCACAATATGTAAACGACTCTTAGCAAATTCTAAATCAAAATTTGTTCTTTTAGTAATAACTTCTTTCTGAAAAGAAATATATGCATCTAAAATAGCTAAAATACCTAAAGTCATTGGTCTTCGATTAACAATTGCTACCATATTATAATTATAGGATATTTGTAAATCACTATTTTTATATAAATAATTTAATATAACTTCCTTATTTGCATCTTTTTTTAAATCTATAACAATACGAACAGGATCAACGCGATCAGATTCATCACGTATTTCTGTTATACCATCAATTTTCTTTTCTAGAGATAATTCTGAAATTCTTTTTACCAACATAGCTTTATTAACATCGTATGGAATTTCGTAGATGATTATTTGCTCTTTACCCTTTTCCTTGACAAACTTAACTTTTGCACGAACAATAACTTTTCCGCGGCCTTTGGAAAAAGCATCGACTATCCCTTCTTTTCCTTCTACAATACCTCCAGTAGGGAAATCTGGTCCTTTTATTATATCAAGGATTGTATCCAAATGACAATTTGGACTATCAATTCGCTTAATCGTAGCATCAATTACTTCTCCTAAATTATGAGGAGGAATATTGGTAGCATATCCAGCAGAAATACCTGTTGAACCATTTACTAATAAATTAGGAAATTTAGCTGGTAAAACTGTTGGCTCTTTTAAGGTATCATCAAAATTAAATGCCCAACTAACGGTATCTTTTTCAATATCTTTTAATAATTCATTAGATATTTTAGATAGTCTAGCCTCTGTATAACGCATGGCAGCAGCCCCATCGCCATCCATTGAACCATTATTACCTTGCATTTCAATATAGGGAGTAGATTGTTTCCACCACTGACTCATTCGAACCATAGCATCATAGATTGAGGAATCACCATGTGGGTGAAAATTACCCATAATATAACCAACTGTTTTAGCTGATTTTCTGGTTGGTTTATCATAAGTATTATGATCATTATACATTCCATAAAGAATTCGACGTTGAACCGGTTTTAATCCATCACGAACATCTGGAATAGCACGATCTTGAATAATCGCTTTGGCATATCTTCCAAAACGATCTCCCATAACATCTTCTAAAGCATAATCTTGTATTCTTTTTAATATTTCACTCATTATTTACGCTCCAATCTCATAGTCATCTTCTAAAGTAAAAATAACATTTTCGTCAATCCATTCTTTACGCGGTTCAACTTTATCACCCATTAAGACACTCACACGACGTTCAGCTAAAGTCGCATCAGATATATTAACTCTTATTAAACTACGAGTTTCCGGATTCATAGTTGTTTCCCATAATTGTTCCGCATTCATTTCACCTAATCCTTTATATCGACTTGTTTCCATATTCTTATGTTCTTTATAAATTTTAGCTCGTTCTTCTTCAGTCCATGCATAAAAAACTTCTTTTTTATTAGAAATTTTATATAAAGGAGGACAAGCAATATAAAGATGACCTTCTTCTATCAATGGACGCATATAACGATAAAAAAACGTTATTAAAAGAATTTGAATATGAGCTCCATCATCATCAGCATCGGTCATAATAACAATTTTATCATAATTAGAATCCTTAATGTCAAAATCATTACCAACTCCTGCTCCTATAGTATATATCATAGTATTTATTTCTTCATTTTTATAAATTTCTTCCATACGGACTTTTTCAGTGTTAAGAACTTTTCCTCGAAGAGGAAGAATAGCTTGAAACAAACGGTCGCGTCCTGATTTAGCACTACCACCAGCTGAATCTCCCTCAACTAAAAAGAGTTCATTTTTCTTAGGATTTTTTGTTGAAGCTGGAGCAAGTTTTCCAGATAAGTTCTTCTCAATTTTACTTTTAGCTTTACCATTTCTAGCTTCATCACGAGCACGTCTTGCCGCTTCACGAGCTATTTTACTTTTTACCATTTTATTCATAATCATGGTAGCAGTTTTTTTGTTTTCCTCTAAGAAAAATTGTAATTTCTCTGTCACAATTGACTCTACAGCTGTTCTTGCCTCTGGAGTACCTAATTTACCTTTGGTTTGACCTTCAAATTGTAATAAAGCTTCTGGTATTTGTAAAGAAATAATCGCTGTTAATCCTTCTCTGGTATCACTACCTTCTAAATTCTTATCTTTAGCCTTTAGGAAACCATTATTTTTGGCATAATCATTATATACCTTCGTTAAAGCTGTTTTAAAACCAACCTCATGTGTACCACCATCACTTGTCTTAACATTATTAACAAATGATTCAATTGTTTCGTTATAAGTATCAGTATATTGAAATGCAATATCAATATTCATTCCATCTTTCGTACCAGAAAAGCCAACAACATCATGTAACTTATCTTTTTCTTCATTTAAGTATGATACAAACTCTTTAATTCCATCTTGATAACAAAAATGATTTTCTCTTTCGGTTTCTTCATCTTTAATATCAATAGTTAATCCTCGAAGAAGAAAGGCAGATTCTTGCATTCTTTCACTAATTGTTGTAAAAGAAAAAGTGTTATTACCAAAAATTTTCTCATCTGGCATAAAACGTACTTTTGTCCCAGTTTTATTAGTTGTTCCAATTTTAGTAAGAGGGGTATCTACACTACCTCCATTATGAAAACGAATAAAGTATTCTCCTTTATCTCGCTTAATTGTTACCTCTAACCATTTTGATAAAGCATTAACTACACTCGCACCAACACCATGCAAACCACCAGATACTTTATAACCAGCTTCTTCAAATTTACCACCAGCATGTAAGACGGTATATATTACCTCTGGTGTGGTTTTTCCACTAGCATGCATTCCTACTGGAACACCACGACCAAAATCTTCAATCGATACACTACCATCTTTATGTAAAGTGATAATAATTTTATCCCCAAAACCATTAATAGCTTCATCAATCGAATTATCGACTATTTCCCATATTAAATGATGAAGTCCACGTCTATCTGTTGACCCTATATACATACCAGGACGTTTTCTTACTGCTTCTAATCCTTCTAAGATTTTTATTGAACTATCATCATATTTTTCCATAGAACACCTACCTTAATATTAATTCACACAAAAAAGTAGTACCTTTAAGCACCCTTTTTACTATACATAAATTATTATATAATATTTTTTCTTTTTGCAAAAGAAAAAATTGTCTAGATTGACAATTTTATTCCTTAAAACATTTGATTAGCATAACTAAAATCCATTACTTCTAAGAAATTATCCACATAAAGTTCCTTCTTATTTTCATAATTAAGATAATAAGCATGTTCCCACATATCTATGCCAATTAAAGGAAGATAATGGTAATTATATGGATTATCCTGATTCAATAAATTAACTATTGTAAGATTGTTATCAACAAGAACTAAAAAAGTATAACCACTTCCTTTAATTTCCAAAGCTTTCTTTTTTAATTCTTTTTTTAAATTATCATAACTACCAAATTTTTGATTAATTAATTTCATTAATAAAGTATTGGGATTTTGTCTTTTGTCTTTACTATTCATACTATTAAAATATATATTATGATTAATAACCCCACCTAAATTATATAAAATATCTTCTTTATTGGAAAAATGATAAGTTTTAATATTTTTAGCCAGTTGCTCTAATGATTCTTTATAATCATAATTATTCTCTAATAATAGCATATTTAATTTATATAAATAACTTGCTTGATGTTTTTCTTTATGCAAACCAAGAGTATGTGTATCAATAAATGGTTCTAAACTATCATATTCATATGGTAGTCTTTCTAATTCATACATATTTACCTCAATAATAATATATGATTAAAAATATAAATTATAGATACTTTTTTAATTCTTCCATATTTGCTTCTTGCATTGTTACATATTCACTAATTATCTTATTCACTTCATTATTAATTTTTTTCTTATTTAATATTCTTCTTCCTTCAATAATACCCATATTCACTCCTTGTAACAATAATTCAGCTAGTTTAGAAGTACTATTATCCATCATTGTTTTCATTTCAACACCTGACCACGTCATAGCTTTAGTCATAATTCCTGTTTCATGAGGTTTTCCTTCATTATATTTAGGATATATCCCTTCTATTACTTCATTAATTTTTTGATATTCTTTATATTCTTTCTGTAATTCTTTTTTTAAATCTTCATTCTTAACTTTGTCTAAAACAAAATCAATGGCATCCATTCCCATACATGATCCCTTATGTATTTCATCTAGGGCATTAATATCTTCTTTTTCTTCCATTTCATCCTCCATAATTATTATGAGTATTTTTTTCTTTTTTATACTAAAAAAACAAACATTATGTTCGTTTTAGTAAAATATCTAAACTATCAATATATGTCCACATATAAAAATATTATTTATTTCATATCTTTCTCTTGTTTTATTAATACTATTATGCAATAATGTCTTTAGGAATATCTAGTTATATAGGTACTATTCCCTTCTTTTATTTTATGAAGGGAGGTGGAATTATGAGAATGCGAGAGAAATATCTTTTAGCAATCATCTTTCTCCTTATTATTGTGATTTTAATCATACTAATAAAAATAGTACCAACTATTTAAGTCGGTACTTACCAAAAACATTTTTGGGAATAGTACCTAACTCATCAAAACTAGGTATTCCCTTTTTTTATTATATTCAAGTTTCCTTGACAAATACATAGTAACATAAAAAAGAGCTTTTTTCAAGTTCTTTTTAATTAATATAATTGAACTAAAAACAATACGATCTACAATAATCGTAAACTATTTATTATAACCCTAACATGTCCACATATAAAAATATTATTTATTTCATATCTTTCTCTTGTTTTATTAATACTATTATGCAATAATGTCTTTAGGAATATCTAGTTATATAGGTACTATTCCCTTCTTTTATTTTATGAAGGGAGGTGGAATTATGAGAATGCGAGAGAAATATCTTTTAGCAATCATCTTTCTCCTTATTATTGTGATTTTAATCATACTAATAAAAATAGTACCAACTATTTAAGTCGGTACTTACCAAAAACATTTTTGGGAATAGTACCTAACTCATCAAAACTAGGTATTCCCTTTTTTTATTATATTCAAGTTTCCTTGACAAATACATAGTAACATAAAAAAGAGCTTTTTTCAAGTTCTCTATAAAAATCGAAATATAATTCGAATATTAATCAATATGGTGCGAACGACGAAGTAGTTTACAATTCTTTCACACAAAGACGATTGAAGAATATCAATCACTAATTATATTATACATCAAAATTTATAAACTTAATTACTTATTTTCTATTATATTTTCATCAATATATTTATAGTCTAAATTATTATTAGATGTTATTACTGATTTTCCTAAATTTCTTTCTAAATCATCTCTTGCTGATTTTGCAGCATGTCCACCCATTTTTGCTATTTTCCTATTTTGTTCTAAACCCTGTGGTTTATGTTCTTTAGCTAACTCTTTTGTTGCTTCTTCTCCTAAATCTGAAAGTAATTCTTCTATACGAGTCATATTATCTCTTAAAGATTCATTTCTTAGCCCTTTAAAATCTTTATATTCACTTGCTTTCATTCCAGACCATTCTTTATAAATTTCATTAGTTAGAATAGCATATTCTTTTGATGCAGTTATTCCTCCATCTTTCCAAATATCAGTTAATTCTTTTCTGTTTTGAATACCTTTTATTCTTTCAGTAATCCATTTTTCATCAAAACCTTTAGCACGATATAAATCTATTGATCTTTGAACTGAGATTGATGGATCAAATATTTCATCTATCCTTTCACTACCAAGTTTTGCAAGCCATTGTTTTATAGGCTCAGCATTCTTGCTAGGAATTGATTCAATAATCCTAAACATTTCCTCAATATCACAAACATCAGTTAAACGATATTTACCATCTTGTGACTTCAATTTCAACTGTCCGATTTTTTCGGACACTTCATTTCCTTCTTGTTTTAACTTGTTTTTTAAGTCACTCCAATATTTTCTTGGTCTGTCACTTTCTGATAAAACTCCAACTAAATCTATAATGCTTATGAAGTATTTTTCTTGTTCTTTATCCCATACTGTTCTTATAGTTTCATTATTAAATATTTTATTAATTAAATGCATTTTATCCTGATTCATTTAGTCCTCCTTTATTTTAGTAATACTTAAAGTATATCCAAATGGTTCTAATATTTTAATTAATGAATTTATTTGGGGATGATTTCTTCTTGTTTCAATTGCTGCGATTATTTCTCTTACAGTTTTAGATGCTTCCCACATCTCCTTTTGAGTAAGCCATAGTTCACCTCTTAATTTAATAAAATCACATATTAAATTATATTCTAATCCATTACTTTCTCGTCATCTTTTAATTTTTTCACCATTATCAACTTGTAATAAATATACTACAAAAAAAACGGCGTAGTAAATATCTTACGCAAAATTTCACAAAAAAAAAGAACTAAAAATTTATTAGTTCGAATATTAATCAATATGGTGCCGGCTACCGGATTTGAACCAGTGACCTACGCGTTACGAGTGCGTTGCACTACCACTGTGCTAAGCCGGCATAAAAAGGAATTATCCCTTTTATTTTAATGCATCACGTCTTGAAAAATTTAGTCTTCCTTTCTTATCAGTTCCTATAGCCTTAACAAGGATTTCATCGCCTAATTTAACAACATCTTCACATTTTTCAACATGTTCTTTAGCAAGTTTACTAATGTGAACTAACCCTTCACAACCTGGCCATACTTCAACAAAACATCCAAAATCTTCAATTTTAACAACCTTGGCATTATATATTTTACCTTCTTCTACTTCTCTTGTCAAATCAAGAATCATTTCTTTAGCTTTGTTAATAACTTCTCTATCCATATGATAAATCATAACACGACCATCATCTTCAAGTTCAATTTTAACTGCTCTGACATCATTAACACTTTCAACATTACTTGTTTCACAAATAATTTTAGTAATGGTATCTCCGCCTTTACCAATAACATCTTTAATTTTATCTGGATTAATCATAAAGGTTTCCATTTTTGGAGCATATTTAGATACATCTTTACGTGGTTCTTTTATTTGTTTTTCCATAACATCAAGAATTTCTTGACGCGCATCATGAGCTTGTGCTAATGCTTCTTTTAAGATTTGTTTTGTAATTCCTTTTATTTTGATATCCATTTGAAGAGAACAAATACCTTTTCTTGTTCCACCAACTTTGAAATCCATATCTCCTAAATGATCTTCCATTCCTTGAATATCTGTAAGTATTGTATAATCTTTACCATTTTTTGATGTAATCAATCCCATTGCAATACCAGCCACAGGAGCTTTTAAAGGAACGCCAGCTGCCATTAGACTCATACATCCAGCACAAATAGTTGCTTGAGATGAGCTACCATTACTTTCTAGAATTTCACTAACAACTCGGACTGTATATGGAAATTCTTCTTCACTAGGCATAACTTGTAATAAACATCTTTCACCTAAGGCACCATGACCAATTTCACGACGTCCTGGACTACCATAGCGTCCTGTTTCTCCAACTGAGAAAGCTGGAAAATTATAATGTAACATAAATCTTTTTTCAGTTTCTAAACTTAATCCATCTAAAATTTGATTCTCATTAATTGCTCCTAATGTCGTAACTGCAAGAGCCTGAGTTTCACCTCTTGTAAATAAAGCTGATCCGTGAGCACGAGGTAATAAATCAATATCTGTTGATAAAGGTCTTATTTCAGTCATACTTCTTCCATCACTTCGTGTTTTTTCATTAACTGTAATGTTTCTAAAAATGTCGTATTCAATATTTTCTAAAATTAATTTAACTTTTGTAAGAAGAAGAGTCAAATCTTCACTAGTTAATTGATCTTTATTTTCTTCTTCATATTTTTTTACTACTTCTTCTTTTACTGCATCAATAGCTGCATATTTTTCTAATTTTTCTTTAATACGCATAGCCTTATCTAGTTTTTCACTAGCTAATTTTGTTATTTCATCCACTAATTCATCTTCAAATTCTATGTGCTCATATTCCATTTTTTCAACACCAATTTCTTGAATAATTTCTTCCTGGAATTCACATAATTTTTTAACTGCTTCATGACCAAACATTAAAGCTTCTAACATATCCTCTTCACTTACTTCACGAGCACCAGCTTCAACCATATTAATTGCATACTTAGTACCGGCTACCGTTAAATCAAGATCACTCATCTCTAATTGATCAGGTGTTGGATTAATAATAAATTCACCATTAACACGACCTACTTTAACACCAGCGATTGGTCCATCAAAAGGTATTTTACTAATACATGTTGAAAGACTTGATCCAAACATGGCTGTTAATTCTGGTGAATTATCCGTATCAACTGATAAAACGGTATTAACAACTTGTACTTCATTACGAAAATTTTCTGGAAACATTGGACGCATTGGACGATCAATCATTCTAGCAGCCAAAGTAGCCGCATCTGTAGGACGTCCTTCTCTTTTAATAAAACCGCCAGGTATTTTACCAACCGAATATAATTTTTCTTGATATAAAACCATTAATGGAAAGAAATCTGATAGAATATTAGCATTTTTACTAACAACAACTGTTGATAATACAACTGTATCACCATATCGAACTAAAACCGCACCATGAGCTTGTTTAGCTAATTCGCCATGTTCTATAACTATTTTTTTACCATAGAAATCTTTTTCAAACACTTTTTTCATTTTTTAACTCCTTTTTTCAAAAATAAAGACACTATTAAAACAGTGTCTACTTTCTTAAACCTAATTTTTTAACTAGTGCTCTATATCTTTGTACATCATTTTTTGCTAAATAATTTAACAAACTTTTTCTTTGACCAACCATTTTTAATAATCCACGATTTGAATGATAATCATGTGTATGAACTTTTAAATGTTCATTTAAATCATTAATTCGTTTTGTTAGCAAAGCTATTTGTACTTCAACAGAACCAGTATCATTTTTATCTAATTGAAATTTTTCAATGATACTTGTTTTTTCTTCTTTAGTTAAAGCCATAATTCCTCCTTAATTATTTATTCACCAATACGGAGTAAAGGGCGAGGAACCCACATACTACGAATCAGCAGCAATATAAATATACTCTAATTTTCCAAGAAAATCAATAGTTTTTTGGTTTTATCTTATTATTTTGATGCTTTTTTATCCTCGGTTAGCAGTTTTTGATCTAAATATTCTTTAATTTGACTTTCATAAATGGTACTCAATATATTAATCATACTAATATATTCACTTAAAGCATCTTCATATTCTTTATTACGAAGCTTATCTAACATATTAACCAAATATTTTTGAGTCAATTTTTTACATAATTCTACAGATTCTTCATCTTCTGTAATACATTTAGCAATTATTGGTCCTATTAAGTCATAAATTTTTAATAAACCAATAAAACGCTTATCCTTTTCTAAATAATTAATACGAAAATCATGTAAAACTGCAATACATTCATATTCATCAGATAATTCTAATTTCTTAATAATAGCGGATACAATGTGCCAACGATGACTTAAATCATAATAATCTTTATGTGGATCATATTGATAATAACGACACTTACTATCAGTTAAATTATAGTATTGTCTTCGATATGTACAATAACAATGATCTTTGTGTCCAGTATAATCATTGGTATTCATATAAATACAAGATCCACAACATCCATCATATGTATATGCCATAAAAAACCTCCTTGGTTAAATATATTAACACATGAGAAGTAATAAATCAATAAAAAAAGAATAGTAAACTATTCTTTAATAGGCATATAATCCATGTATTTTAAGTCTTTCCGTATCAGTTAAATCATCGACTATCCATTCATCATCCATTTTTGACAAGGTAAAATTAATAGTATATTTTGTTCTATTTTTCATTTTGCTAATACTATCTAATTTATAATCATTATATTTGCTAGTGTTAATTACGCCATTTTCATCTAAAAATTCATCTTGATTATTAACTAAATAATCTTCACTTTCAGAAATAGCCTTATTATAATCATATACCTCTATTTCTACTTCCACCACCGCTGTTTTACCATCAATAGCTTCATCTTTAACATTATACGTTAAATCTTTATATTGTGTTTCTAATAACTCTTTATATTTTTCTTTTTGTGTAACAGATAAAACACCATCTTCTAAAAGAGTATCATCTAATTGTTTTAATACTTCTTCATCTTGTTTTTGATATTTCCCTAATAAATACTCTACTTTCTTGGTCGGTGTATTCATTAAATTATCACATCCAGTAATAAGAAAGAGACTTATAAGGAAAATTAGTATTTTTCTTTTCATATATCCTCCTTTTATAAGATAACCAGATTATATTAAATTATACACCAAAAATATCCTATCTTCTTTCTTTACTTGACAAATAACTTAAAATATTACTTTCCCGAATCATTTTCCAACCTGCACTATGGGTACTCCAATCATGATTAACTACCGTTACAGCTATTTTGTTAGAAAAAGAACTAATCAATCCATTATCATTTGTAAATAATTTAATATTACTACCAAGCCCGACTTTCATAAAATCATTAATAGTCAGTTTAATAGTTCTATCCCATTTAGTATTATCCTTACATTCCAACATAATTATTTCGGTATTTTTAAATGGCGCATAATTATTTATTAAGCTACTATTACTAGTCGTAAAATATGCTGATCCATTAATTAAAACATAAATATCATAACTAGCATAATTTTTTGATACCGCCGTTGAGGCTGCCTGAGCACCTTCCGAGAAGCCAATAATACTATTAACGGTTTTTTTACCGGCTAGGAACTCTCCCACATTCGTACAAGCATTAACCATACTAGGATGATGAACTAAATT
>CAMNBS010000017.1 GCA_946533175.1 uncultured Clostridia bacterium | reverse complement strand
ATAGATTTTTCAGGTGTTAAAAAAAGTTTAGAACCATCTATATGGCTTTTAAAATGAACCCCTTCTTCAGTAATGTCCTTAGGTCTTGCTAAACTAAATACTTGAAATCCACCACTATCTGTAAGAATAGGTCCATGATAATTCATAAACTTATGCAAACCACCAGCTTTTTCTATTAAATCTGGTCCAGGTCTTAACCATAAATGATATGTATTAGCTAATATTATGCCGCTTTTAATATCATATATTTCATCTGGAGTAATCCCTTTTACTGATGCTCTAGTTCCAACAGGCATAAACATTGGGGTATCATACACTCCATAATTAGTTTCTAATGTTCCAAGTCTAGCTTTAGTATTTTTTTCATTTTTGATTAAATTATACTTAATCTTCATAGACACCTCTAAAATAAAAACTACGATTTTTCGTAGTTTTAAAGTCAATTTGGTGGAGCATAACGGGATCGAACCGTTGACCTTCACGGTGCAAACGTGACGCTCTCCCAGCTGAGCTAATGCCCCAAAATTAATTACTGAATTAACTTCAGCAATTAAAATTATATCATAATAACTAGTAAAGTCAATTATTTTTTACATTTTATTTAACAAATTTTTGTATTCTTGATTCTTTTTAGACATTTCTTGATGCTTTCCAGCCCCAATAACCTTACCATATGCTAAAAAAATAACCTCATCAATTTCTTTTTTTTCAATAATACTCCTATCTCTGGTAATCATCATAATTGTATGTTCAAACTTCAAATTAAATATAATCTCTAATATTTGTTGATAAACAGGCTTACTAACATGATCCAAGATATTATTAATTAAAATAATTTTACTTTTCTTTAAAAAGAGACGCGATAACGCTAATAAATATTTTACATCTTCATCAATATTACTTGCATTATTAATTAAAATAGTTTCATATCCATCTTTTAAATTCATAATATAATCATCTATTTTTAAATATTTACAAACTTCTATAACATTTTCAAAATTACTATCAAAAATAGTTAAATTATCTTTAATTGAAGTATTAAAAAAACTAGGATATTCCATAATAAAACCGATATTATTACTAATATTTTCTCTACTATAGTCCAAAATATTAATATTATCAATTAAAATATTACCTGAATGAAGACGATTATATCCAAGTAATAAATCAAAAATTCCCTCACAACTTTTATTACTTCCCGATAAAACTATAAGACTATTTGATTTTATATTAAAACTTACATTATTTAAAATAGGCGTTATTTTATTACCATATAAAACATTTTGAAAACATATTTCACCTTCTATATCATTAAAATCGCTTTCATTAGTCACATGATCAATAGCATACTGAAACAACTTCTCTATTCTTTTTAAAGATACTTTTTTATTATTTAAGCTTTCGGATAAAGTAATTATGGAAGTAAAAAGTTCACTAAGTTTAGAATAATAACTATAAATAATCGTAATTGTACCAATTGTCATATAACCATTCATAATTAATTTAATTCCAATAAATAACGAAATGATTTTAAAAAAATCAACAATTCCTAAAGTTATTTCTCTTAAATTATAGCGATTCATATTAAGTTTTGTATGCCAATTAATATAATCACTAATAACACTTGCAATTCTATCATAAATAAATGTTAATATGTTAAAACCTTTGATTGTTTTGACACTTAAAAATATTTCTTGAAAAAGACTTATTCTTTTATCATTTCTTATTTTTCTTTCAGTATTTATTTCTTTAATAAATTTATTAAAATAAAAAAGAAGAAAAGTTACCATTATTGAAGAAATCAACGTAATTATTCCAATATAACTATTAATAAAGAAAAAATAAACAATAATATAAATAAACTCTAAAATTTCTACAATTCTGATTACTAAGGTACTGTAATAATCACTAACCATTTCAAAATCTTCACTCATAATATTACTATACTCTGATAAACTAAAGCGCGACAAACTATAAATCGAATTATTAAATGTTTTCGCTAAACCTAATTTCATAAAAGAATTATATAATCCAAAAAATAAAGAATAATAAGCCTTTTGATTAAAATATTCAACAAAACGATAAAAAATAGTTAAAAAACCAAAAATAATCAAGAATAAATAAGCATTATTAAAATTATTTAAAGTAATATCATCAATCATTTTACTATAATAAATAGGTATAATTAATAATAATATATTTAAAATAACACTAATAATAAACTTCCAAATAAATTTTCCTTTATGTTCTAATAAAATTCTTTTATTTTCTTCTTTAGACATAATATTCACCATTATTAGTTTGAATATTTTTTTCAATAATATGAAAAAAAACTCACTAATGAGTTTTTATTCTAATATATCTTGAAACTGTGAATTATATAATTCGGCATAAAAACCATTTTTCTTTAATAATTCTTCATGTTTTCCTTGTTCAATAATATCACCATTATTCATAACTAAAATCAAATCAGCATTACGAATCGTTGATAGACGATGGGCAATAATAAAACTAGTTTTTCCTTTACTTAGTTTATCCATCGCTTTCGCTACTAATTCTTCAGTTCTAGTATCAACATTACTTGTTGCTTCATCTAAAATTAAATACGGCTTTTGACTAATCATTGCGCGAGCAATAGTTAACAATTGCTTTTCACCAGCTGATAAATTATCACTATCATTAAGAATAGTATCATATCCTTTAGGTAATGTTTTAATTAAATGATGTAATCCTACTTTTTTACAAGCATCAATTATTTCTTCATCCGTAATATTTTTATTATTATAGCGAATATTTTCTTTGATAGTTCCTTCAAAAATCCAAGTATCTTGTAAAACCATTGTAAATAAATCATGAACATTCTCTCTTGTTAAATTATGAATAGAATGATTATCAATTAATATATCACCATTATCTAAATCATAAAATTTCATTAGTAAATTAACAATGGTTGTTTTTCCAGCTCCCGTTGGTCCAACAATAGCAATTTTTTCACCACTTTTGACATTGGCACTAAAGTTTTTAATAATTTTTTTCCCTTTAACATAACTAAAACCAACATTTTGAAAAGTTAAATTTCCTTTTATATCACGAGCATTTAAAACATCTGTAATTTCTTTTTCATCACTCATTTCAGAAGCTTCTAAAAATTCAAATACTCTTTCACTAGCAGCTGCTGCACTCTGAATTCCCGTAAAAGATTGAGCTATTTGCATTAATGGTCGTGTAAAAAATTTAATATACATCATAAAAGCAACAATAACTCCAAAATCAATTGTTTTATTAAGCACTAAAATAGATCCTACCACGCAAACAACGACGTAACCAAAGTTTCCAGTGAATCCCATTAAAGGATGCATTAAACCCGATAAAAATTGACTTTTTCGTCCACATTCAAACAAATGATTATTAATATCATCAAAACGCTTATTTGTCTCATCTTCAGCATTATATACTTTTACAACATTGTGTCCTGAAAAAACCTCTTCAATATGACCATTCATTTCCCCCAATGATTTCTGAACTTCATTGAAATATTTTTGACTACGAATAATAATCACCACAACTAAGACAAGTCCAATTATCGTTGATAAAATCGCCGTAATCGCTAAAAGCCAATTAGTATAAAACATCATAATAACTGATCCAATTAACAAAGTTGTAGAACCAACAATACTACTAAGACTTTGAGTCATAGTAAAACCAATAGTATCAACATCATTCGTTACTCTAGATAAAATATCACCAACAGTTATTTTATCAAAATAAGATAATGGCAAAAGATTTATTTTTTTTGATATATCATTTCGCATATTTTTTTGAAAACGAGCAGTCACTGATGTCATAAGAAATCCCTGAATATAACTAAATATTGCACTTAATAAATAGATAATAACTAACACAATGGTAATATTCTTTATTTTCACTAAATCAATTCCTGTAGTAAAGCTTTCTCTAATAATATTTGTTATATCTTTTAATTTATCAGGACCAATGATAGTTAATAAGCTTGAAATAAAAGAAAGGACAAGAGATATTAAAAGTAATCTTACAATCACTTTATTATATTTAATTAATTTTTTGATTGACCCTTTAAAGTCCTTGGCAATTTCATTTTTCCGATTATGCATTTTCTATCTCCTCCTTGGATAACTGTGATTTACATATTTCTTGATATACCGCACATTTCTTTAATAATTCGTGATGTTTTCCAATACCAACACATTTACCATTTTCTAATACAACTATTTTATCAGCATCTATAATTGTTCCTACTCTACTCGCAACAATAACTTTGGTTATCCCTTTATATTTACTAGCTAATTCTTTACGTAAGGCATAATCTGTTTTATAGTCTAGAGCCGAAAAAGCATCATCAAAAAGAAAGATTAAAGGATTTTTATAAATCGCTCTAGCGATAGAAAGTCTTTGTTTTTGACCACCCGATACATTTGTCCCAGATTGAGCAATTGATGAATCAATCTTCTTATCCATTTTACTAACAAAATCATATGCTTGAGCTACTTTTAAAGCTTTTTCGACTTCACCATCTTGTATTTTTTGATTATTTTTGCCAAATAAAACATTACTTTTAACACTTCCCTTAAACAAAATAGCCTTTTGAGGAACATAACCAATTTTATCATGTAAATAATGCAAATTATAATTCTTTATATTTACACCATCAAGAAGTATTTCTCCACTTGTTACATCATAAAATCTAGGAATTAAATTAATAAGAGTACTTTTGCCACTTCCTGTTCCACCAATAAAAGCCACTGTTTCACCAGCGTTAATTGTTAAATTAATATTTTCTAAAATACATTCTTCAGCATCAGGATACTTAAAGGAAACATTTTTAAATTCAATTATTCCTTTAGAAATAGTATCTCCTATGTAATCCCCATCTATTACTTTTATTTTAGTATCAAGTATTTCACTAATACGTCCCATTGATACCGCTGCTCGAGGATAAATAACAAAAATCATTACCAAGAAGGTAAAAGATAAAATAACTTGAATAGCATAGCTAGAAAATACAACCATATCACTAAATAACACTACTTTATCCATTAAACCAACGGAATTAATAAGATTAGATCCAACAAAATAAATAGCAAGAGGAACCCCTGACATAACCAAAGTCATTACAGGATCCATTAAAGACATAATTCTTCCTACAAATAAATGTGTTTTTGTTAATTCATCATTTGCACTATAAAACTTTTTTTCTTGGTAATTTGAAGCATTAAAAGCACGAACAACTTTTATTCCTGTTAAGTTTTCTCGAGTAATACGATTTAGATTATCTGTTAATTTTTGAATCTTTTTAAAACGTGGTATAGCAAAAACAATAACAATTGCAATCATAATAAAAATCATTAATACTCCAATTGCTGTTATAGCAGAAAATTGCCATTCTTTTCCAAGAATTTTAAATATCGCCATAGAAGCCATAATAGGAGCTCTGGCAAGCATCTGACTTCCCATAACAACAAAGTTTTTAACTTGCGTAACATCATTAGTATTTCTAGTAATTAAACTACTCGTAGAAAACTTTTTTATTTCTTCCATCCCAAAACTTTGGACTTTACGAAAAACTTTAGAACGAAGATTTTTTTCAAAAGAAGTTCCCACATATGAAGAAAAATAACCAATAATAACGGATACTAAAAAACCACCTAAAGCACATAAAATCATTAATATTCCAATATGTATTACTTCACTAGTTTCGCCACCAGTGGTCACTAATTTTGTAATATCCGACATATAATCAGGTATTTTTAATTCAAGCCATACTTGTAATATCATAAATAAAATACTACTAATAAAAAAAACAATTTCCTTTTTTGACATATTTTTAAACATTTTTATCATTAACATCATTTCCTTTCCATAAAAATTATTCTAAATTATTTTATGTTTTTCCTTGCCATAATTCCTCTAATAATTTTTCTTACTTTTTTAAGTATAACACTTTTATTTAGCAAGTCAACAATCATTTTAATAAAAAAATTACAAGTTTAAACCTGTAATTTTATTTGGTATCATAATCTTCTAAAAAACTTTTATATATCCCATTTTTTTTCGTACCTAACACACAATTTAAATTAATATTATCCATACTTTTAAAAATATTATAATCAACATTAGGGTTTATTTCACGCAATTTTTGGATTAATTTTTTCATTTCAAGACGTTTACTTGTTCCATCATCATTAACCATACATGCTTCAGTAAAACGACAAGCACAATTAATAAACTTTAATTCATGATAATCTCTCCATGCTTTAATAGATGCTTCCTTAACCAAAAACATTGGCCTTATAAGTTCAATACCTGGAAAATTATCACTATGAAGTTTAGGCATCATCGTTTTTATTTCACTTCCATAAAACATTGATAAGAGGGTTGTTTCAATTACATCATCAAAATGATGTCCCAAAGCAATTTTATTACAACCAAGTTCTTTGGCTTTACTATATAAATTACCTCTTCGCATTCTTGCACAAAGATAACAAGGATTTCCTTCCGTAAGGGAAGCTACTGTATCAAAAATAGACGTTTCAAACATTTCTAATTTTATATTTAACTTTTTGGCATTTTCTAAAATTAATTCTTTATTGTATTCGTTATAACCAGGATTCATACATACATATCGCGCTTCAAAAGGAAATTTACCATGTTTTTGTAATTCTTCAATACATTTAGCTAAAAGAAAAGAATCTTTTCCTCCAGAAATACATACCATTATTTTATCATTTTCTTGAATTAATTGATAATCAGCTACCCCTTTGACAAACTTACTCCATATTTCTTTGCGATATTTTTTAATAATACTTCGTTCTATTTCCTCATATTTTTCCATCATTCTTCCTCAAATCACCATAATTATATGTTGATATACCTTAATTGTCAAGAAAAAGATTAATACTGTAATTTTTGACCAGGATATATTAAATTAGGATTATTCCCAATAACTTTTTTATTATTGTTATATAATGTTTTCCAATTCTTAATTCCAAGTTTTTTGGCTATTTTAATTAAAGTATCACCCTTTTTAACAATATAATATTTCTTTTTACCATATAGTATTTCATTAATTCGATCCTGAACTTCACGATATCGACTTCCTAAAGCTTTTTTTCTTGCTTCACCATTGCCATATTTTCCATCCATAGTTTCCTTAACTAACTGATCAAGGGATTTATTAGCAATATCATTTTGTTGATCATTATAATCGATATAGTTAAGAAGTCCATGATATGTCCACTTTAATAATTTTTTTCCATTTAAACTTCTTGTTCCATCACTAGATATATCACTAATCACACATTTATTAACATTCCATCCTGTTGTATCCTCAAACACTTTGCCATTACCTAAATAAATACCTGAATGATTATATTTAGTCCCTTTCATACACAAATATTCACCGGGAATAAGATTTTTAAAATCTTTACTTACTTTGGTACAATAATTAAGACCACCATTACAAGTAAAATCAGCTACACCATTTGATTTATAAATCGTTCCACCTCTTAATTTATTTTTATCAGCACTAAATCCCCAAAGAATAGATTTAATTGATACAACACAATCAAATTGCCAATATCCATTTTTATTTAATTTACTCCAATTACTACCAGAATAATAAACATTTTTAACATCATTTGTTAACCAGTTTAATTTTTTAATGAACTCATTGTTTGTAAAAACTTTCATATTTCCTCCCTAATATACTTTATGAGGAAATAATAAAAACGAATGGATTATAGCACAAAAAAACCCCAATACTGGGGTTGATAATCAATCTGGGGTAGAATAAGGGGATCGAACCCTTGCATGCCAGAGCCACAATCTGGTGTGTTAACCGCTTCACCAATTCTACCATGCCTTTGACTAGATTATCCTATCATAAAAAACATCAAAATGCAAGCAAAATTTACAAAACAGTCATTTTTATTCTATCTTGATTTCCTTTGACTATCATCATTATACATTTGAATATAATTTTCTAATTTAATTCCTGACTTAACTAAAACAGATAAATAATAAAACAACATCTTTCCTAAAAAGTATACTTCATCTAATAAATCATTACTATTGCCAAAATCTGTTACCATTGATGAACCTCTTATAATTACATCATTAGAATTTATAGGAGTTTGTTTATCACTAACAATTATTTGAGCACTCTCAAATAATTGCTTTATTTCTTTAAAATAATTTAATATATCTGGTTCGTCAAATGTATAATTACTTTGTTCCGCTAAAAACAATTCTTTACGAATAGCATCATAAGGAAGTGGCCAACCAGCAGGCGGAATTATTTCACCTTTTTCCTTATCATAATGAATCTTACCATCTTTCCAAATTTTATCCCTATTACTCTTTAAAAAAATATGAAATATTGCATCTGGATTAATTCCTATTTTTTTTAATGCTTCAATGATAATACGAATATTTTTTAAAACATATAAAACACCAGAATCAATTAAAGAGTCAACATCCGTACTATTACTAGCATTATATTTGAAAAAGATACTATTTATATCACTCAAATTTTGCATAATAGCAGTGTATATGTCAATTTCTTCGGCATTGGTTAATCTTTTATTAAAAGATGCATCATAATTTTTGTCATTTGTACTCATAACAATCCTCCCTAATATAAAATGGTGCCCCAAGCAAGAATCGGACTTGCGATTAAGCCTTACCATGGCTTCGTTATACCATTTAACTAAAGGGGCACGTATTAATTCTATCAAAAAAAAAAAACATTATCAACACTTTACAATGTTTTTTAATCTTTTAATAACCTTTTTTTCAATTCTAGAAATATACGATTGACTAATTCCTAACAAATCAGCCACTTCTTTTTGAGTTTTTTCTTCATGATTAAACAAACCATATCGTAAAATAATTATTTCTCGATCACGTTCATTTAAACGGTTAATCTCTTCTAGCATTAATTTTTTATTTAAATTATCCTCAAGAGGTTTAGTTACAATATCACTTTCGGTTCCTAAAACATCTTCAAGATGAAGTTCATTACCATCAGCATCAAAAGATAAACTTTCTTCAAAACTAACTTCCCCTTTAACTTTTTTATTTTTTCTTAAAAACATTAATATTTCATTATCAATACAACGTGATGCATAAGTTGCTAATTTAATATTTTTATCACTACTAAAAGTTTTAACTCCTTTCATTAATCCAATCGTTCCAATGCTAACTAAATCTTCTAAATCTACCCCAGTATTTTCATATTTTTTCGCTAAAAAAACCACTAATCGCAAGTTATGTTCAATAAGTTTATCACGCGCATACAAATCACCATCTGAAGCCATATTAATATAATATTCTTCCTCTTCTCTTGATAAAGGAGGGGGAAGTTTATCAGTACTTCCAATATAAAATAATTCGTTTAAACCTTTCAACCATTCTTTAATTTTATAAAATATTTTTAACATTAAATAGCTCCTTTCATTTTACTATGTAATAAGCAATTAATACCATCAATTCTAATTTTCTTATCAACTAACCCCATTAAATAATTATGAAAAACATGACCATTAATAATTATTTTATCTACTTTTAAACACTTTAAAATGCTTTCATTATTTAAAGAGGTATATGGTACATAAATAATATCTTCTAAATTATACTTAATTTTCTTATCCACAAGAATAATTGGCCTTTTTTTGTACATATCATAGAGTTTATTACCAGTATCTAAATATCCGGTTAATTTCAATAATTGATTTTTATAATATAGCTCAACTTTATAATAATTTTGATAATTATCACCAACCCTTTTTATTTGTTTTATATAAATAAAACAGACAAAAATAAATCCTAAAACAATAATTATATAATTATAAAATCCTTTGTCCATCAAAAGATATAAAACACCACCAATACTAAAACTAATAGTAAATAAATAAAATAAGTTATTGAAGGTATACCGAATATCACGAAATCCAAAAGATACTATAACCATTATTATTCCTAAAATAATTTTTAATATAAACACTAATAAACTATTAAGATTGATAAATAAAATAAATGTTGTACCACCTCCTATAAAACTACCTAATAATAATCTTTTTATACTAGCTCTCCTTGTTAAAATGACACTAACTGTCATTAATAAGATAAAATCTAAAAAGATATTTAAAAAGAAAATAACATCAACATAGATTATCATCTTATCACCTAAAATACTATATATTAATAAATAAGAAAAAAATGTCAAAAAAAACATAAAAGATTTTTTCTTTTATGTTTTTATATCTTATATCAAAAGTAAATGCTAATTTGATTCTTTTTTATCATCTAAAAATAATCCCCAACCTGTAACAACACTTCTTCCCCCAACAACTGTTTTACCACTAATATTTTTAGGATTATTAATTAATTTATTTTTAATAACTAATTGAGTACTTGTACCACCATCTAAGTTAGCAGCATTATAAGCTCCATATAATTTTAATGTATCAATTAATTCTTTCATATTAGGTCCTGCTGCATGAGTTCCTTCGGTTACTAAGAATAACACAACCCCATCTTTTCTTTGCGCTATAGCAACACGGGCAGCTCGAGAGTAACCACCAGCTACACTATTAAACTTAGGAACTTCACCATTAACAATTAAGAATGGTCCAAATTGTACTGCATCACGCATTCCCATATCAATTGCTTCTTGACCTGTAGCATTAACAAGAAGTAGTTTATTATCGTTCGTAAAACCAATTAAATTATCTTTTTTATTATTTTTAGACCAGATAATCTCTCCATCTTTAATAACATAACCAATAGGAATATCACTACCATAACCATAGTCAACAAATCCTCCACCATTAATACCAACAACTGCTCCCATACGTTTGGTCATTTTTAGAACTGATTCTTGTCCTTTACCATTTTTGGAATTAAACTTAGTACAAGTTAAAATATGAACTTTACTTGGATCATATATGGCTACTAAATGAGCATCATATTTTCCAACTTTTATTTTCAAATATTTATAATCTTCATTTCCTTCATCACGAGTTAAAATTGCTTCATCATATTCATTATCATAGCTTTCTCTTGGTTTAGTATCGATAACAATATCATCCAATTTAACTTCAGCATCTATTGGTGTAAAATTGCTCATTGCCACAACTTTATTAACATGATCTTCACTATAGAAAACATAGGCAATATAATCATGCGTTTTAGTATTTATTGCTGTTGCAATAATCGTATTTTGTAATTCTTCAAAAAAAGGTGAATAAACTACAAAAAAGCATATAGCTACCAAAATATCTAAAATAATAAACGTAATTGTCAATTTTTTCATTATGCCACCTCAAAATAACCTTTATTGAATTTTAATTTGTTAATATAACTCTTATCAAGGACAATACAAGGTCTAATACTCCTTGTTGACGTATTTCTACTAGGTCTTAAAGGATTTTCATAAACCCAAATAATATCTTCATTAGCGGTTGAAGTAAAATATGATTTAACTGAACTATTTAATTTATGATCTATAATATTAGGAATCCCTACTTTAACTTTAACTGTATTTTTTTCTACATCACGAATACTATCTTTATAAGCACCAACGTAAAAAGTATCTTCTATCAACATATCTTTGTATGATAAACTATCCAAATAAGTTGTATTTAAATAATTAGCAAGAGAATCTTTACTATCCACATCATAAATATTCTTCGTATTATCAAAATTATGTTTTGCCTCTAAAACATCTTCTCGCATTAAGCGAATATTATTAGACATGTCATAGACAATCCAATTATCTTGTCCTAACTTAACCACACTTCCTAAACTTAACTCTTCTTTATCTTCGACAACATAAGGATTTTCTTTGCTACCATCACCACTTGTATAATAAATATTATTTTTTAATTTAACAACTGGTCTTATTTCATAAAAGGTTGTACTATCACTTTTACTTACATTAACACCATTTGTATGCCATACTTTATCAGTTGAATAATTGTTTAACCACATAATTTCATCATCTTGGACTAAAAATGATTTTTTATCTTTAACCGTATTTAAGAAACTAGTAATATCTAAAAGCATAACATACGTATCAGTATCATGTTTTTCACAAGTAATATTTCCTAAATCATCAACTAAATCTGCACAATAATTTGTTTTTATTAACATTTCTTTATTAATTTGGTTTAAAAAATCTTCATTTAAATATTTATATATTTCAGATTCACTAAATTCGGTTGTACTTTTATTCCATGGTAATAAATTAATATAATCATCTAAAATAATATCAATTGAATTATCAACATTTACTCGTAATATTCTCCATAACATATTATTAAATTTCAAATAATTATTATTAACATTTCCTTTATAAATATAATTTCCTGAAGATATATATAGTCCATCTCCTTCATAAACTATTTCACTATTATTTGAAATGTCTTTAGCTAAAAGAGTATTACCATTTTCATTTTCAATTTTAGGATTGTATATCTTATAATATTTAATTAATCTTAATCCATAGAAAACACAACATCCTAAAATAAATAAAGCACTGATACTGCAAAATAATACCTGAATAGCCTTAGTTTTCACTTTGCTTTTTCTTTTAGGAACTTTAGGAATTATTTTCTTTACTGGTTCATGTTCAATCTTATTTGGTTTTGATTCTTTTTTTGTTGATTCTACTTTTTTATCATCATTCTTTTTGTTATCATTAAATATATCTAAAATCTCAATATCATCATTCATATATACCTCTTACTTCTCCTATAATTATAACATAAATTTTATTAATGACAATATAAAAAGGCATATTTTATGCCTTTAAAGTTTTATTGCCGTTTTCCCTTTGTAATAATTAACATAATTAATTACCACAATAAGATAAAGCATTAATATTCACTAGTGTAATTATCAATGATTTACTTTATTTTGGTTTAACGGCAAATCACCTCCTACACTATCTTTAAATTAGTTTATTGTCTCCCTTTACGGTGAGTTCTGAGTACATATAAACTTTTAAATAATAATTGACAATACAATTTTACCCATCCTAATCACTATTTATTTACATAAATCGATATTAGTTTTCTTGTTTTTAATAGTATTTTCAACTATCAATGGACTCTACTCTTTTAATATACTATTTTATGACATAATAGTCAATTATCAAGTTAAAAAATCTCTATTTATTGACAGCATAAATTGACATTATTCGAATCCCATTATACTATCAACAGGAAGAGAATAACAAATACCACCAGCGGATGTATTAGCACCACATTCATGTAATATTCCTTCCATAATTTTATTCTTTTCAATATTTTTACAAACAATTAATAATATATCTTTTTCCGGTTCAATAGTCATATTGAAAAACTTAAAACTATTTTTACCTTCCATATCTCTTCCTTTAAGAAGTGTGCCACCATTAGCCCCACATTTTTTAGCAACTTTCATTACCTTGTCAGCATTTCCACTATTAACAATAGTAACAATTAAATGATACTCACTTTTCATATTCATTAATTCATTTTCCCTTTCTTTAAATGCATCTTGCATATATTTAGGAGAACTAGATAAAGATATAGTAAATCCAATACCCTTACCAACCTCATTCATTTTATTATTATCCCGTAAATAAGTCATTATTGTTTTTTCTAAATCAGCTGATATAATAGCCAAAAGGATATTTTTTTCCGTTGGAACAAGATCAAAAAAATCTAAAATAGATTGACTAGCAGTACCTAATCCATGCATAACCACATTAAAAGGAAGATTAAATTTATTAATTAATATATTAAGCTTTTTTTCTTGATCATTAATAATAAATAATAACTTTAATTTCATTTATACTCTCCCTAATATTCAACTATTTCTTCATTTAAATGAACCATCTTCTTCTTTTTATTCATTTTAAATGAATAAATAATACCAAGAATTTGAATGGTAATAATTGGTGTTAAAGCTACTAAAGAACCAACTCCAAAAGCCTGCGCCATAATATTTTTATTTAAACTTACACTTGCACCAATACATAAAGGTAATAAAAATGATGTTGTAAGTGCTCCACAAGCTGCTCCACCCGAATCATACGCAACCGTAACAAAAATATCACTTGTAAAATACATTAAAACGGCTGCTAAAAAATATCCTGGTACAATAATATAAATAATTGGTATATCAAATACAATTCTAATTAATGATAAGCCAATAGCAAAACAAACCCCTATTGACATACAAAGATTTATAACACTTTCACGAATACTTCCTTCTGTTAATTTTGATATTTTTTTATTTAAAATTTTTATCGCCGGCTCTGCATTAATAATAATAAAGCCAATAATCATACCAACAGGAATTAATAAATATTTATGAGATAAACTAATAGTACTTCCCAATAAATACCCCATTTCTAAAAAGCTTGCTCTAACTCCAGTCAAAAATAAAGTTAACCCTATTAGCGTTAATACAACTCCAATAGCTATTCGAATATATTCATTTTTCGATAATTTATTTCCTAAAAAACAAGAAAACGTAAAGATAAGTAATATAGGTAACAAAGCTATAATAACTTCTTTAAGAGATATAATAAAGCTATTCATAAATCGATTAAAAAATGGAACATTACTTATAAAATTAGATGTATCAAATGTACTATTTGTCTTAAAAAATAAACCTAATATCAAAATAATAATAACAGGTCCTAGTGAACATAAACCACATAAACCAAAAGTATCACTCTGAACATCCTTATCACTTCTAATTCTAGTTATCCCATACCCAAAAGCAAAAAGTAGTGGAACACCAATGGGACCAGTCGTTACTCCTCCAGAATCAAAAGCAACAGAAATAAACTCTTCCTTTGTAAAATAAAGAAGAAACATTATTAATATCAAAGAACAAGTTATTATCTTTCGAAAAGATAAGCGATTAATAATACGTAATACCCCAATCATTAAAAAAATGCCTATTCCTAAAGCTACTAATCCAATAATTAAATAATTAGGGATTGCTGGTAATTCACTAGCTAAAACAATTAAATCTGGTTCAGCAATGGTAATAACAAATCCAATTATTAAACTAACTAGAAGGATTAACCATTTTTTTCTTGTTTTAAGAACTCTTGTTGCTATACTATCTCCAATCTTTATTAAACCAATATCAACACCTGTTGTAAAAAAAGTTATCCCAATAATTAGTAAAATAGAACTAATAGCAAAAGAAAAAACCAGTTCATTAGAAATATTTATAACAAGACTAAGAATTGTTACAACTAATGCAATAGGCATAACAGATTGAGAAGAATCAATAAAATTATCTAATAACTTTTTTTTCATCTATCCTCCCTATTTAAATATTAAACGATATAACCAATTTTTTTTAACAATTAAAGATGTACCCATATATTTTTTAGAAATACTATAATAACAAATTTTTAATAATTCATTAATACTTCCTTCATTAATTAAATAATTTTTTCTCGTAATAAAGTTATTAATATAAACAATAGGAACTTTATTATAATCAATATGGCATATTTCCCCTTTTTGATTAGGAATTGTTTTATTCATACCAAAAAGTGAACTAATAATAATATTATAACTATTTTTTTCCGTATTTTTATATATTCCTTCAATTACTTTATCAATTTTATTTAAAGTATTCTGTAATTCTTCAACTGTTAAAACACTAGTAATATCATAATTTATAATTATTAACTCTTGTGAATTAGTATTAATGATATTAACAATGCTATTAACATCATACATTATATTATCCATCGCTAAATATGAAATATCCGGATTATTAACATTATTAAGACCATTTAAATAATAATTAATTATCGAAACTTGTTCCTTATTGGTCAATATTAAACTTTTAAAATCTAATCCTTTCATATTAGTAGCTAAAGATTTTGGTGATGTTTCATAATTTAAAAAATAGTTGATTTCTGCATGATAAGTAATCGGAAATAATGAATAAAAAGCCACATTATTTGATATCTCCCCATAATTAATTCTTTTTATTCCATCAATAAAATTTGTAATATCAATATTATCATAATTCCATATTACAAATAAATCATTCGCTTCAATACCAAATCCTGAATTAACAACGAACGGTTTAATCGCAGTAGGTGAAGTTTTAGTTCCATAACTAACATCCAATTTTTGCTTAAATGATTGCCATTTTTCACCAACCTCAGATATAAGAATTTTTAAAAAGAAGTTTAATTCAGTAATCGGATTACTATTTAATAAATTCTCTAATCCCATAATCATTCCAATCGTTGCATAATCACTTAAATCAACATTAATTTTACTTAAAACATTTATTATTTGGGGATAATCTTCATAATTAGTACTAGTAAGAACAATATGTAAAAATATTTTTTTATCATGATCTTTGTTAATTTGCTTAATAAAGCTTTTTATATTATCAACGATCTTTAAGGAAGTATCAACCAAAACAAATATGTGTAATTTACTTTTTCGATTTTGAAGTTCACTATTAATCACAGTATAAGTATTATTTTTAAAAATATTACCACTTAATAATTCACGCTCATAGATATGATAGTTATATAATTCATTTATCTCTAAACTCATATTTCGATAACCTTCATATATACTATCAACATTACTATTTAAAGACTGAAACATATATTTTTTTGTTAATAAATCAAAATTTGGCATAAGATTAGCATCATATATTGAATATGATTCTTTAGTTTCTATTCCAAAGCCATTAATTAAAAGCATTACTGTTTTCATTCCATCACCTTTATTATTTATATTACTATTATAACATAGATTTATTTAAAAAAATATCCTAAAAAAATAATCCCTAAGGATTATTTAATGAAATCATTTAATTCATTTAAACTCATCATACCAACATGTTGACGAATAAGATTACCATTATCAAATAAAATTAATGTTGGAATACTCATTACTCCATATTGTTGAGCTAAATCCATATACTTGTCAACATTAACTTTAATTATCTTAATATCATTAATTTTATTTAACATCTCGCTCATCATTTTACATGGACCACACCAATCTGCATAAAAATCAACAAGCACTCTTCCTTCACTTATTTCTGATAATAAATTATTTTCTAAGTATTTTATCATACATCCCCCTTAATTATATTTATTTAAAATTGTATCAATACCTTCAATTTTGATTTTCCCTTGATTTATCAATTTCTGCATAACCTCTTTCGAAGTAACTTTTTCTTTTAAAATAATATCAGCTATTTGTAAATCTAATTCATTAGCATTTTCTGTTTTACTTAAGTCAGTTATTTCATTAATTATTTTTAAACTAGCATCAGCGACAGGTGAAATTAAAGGTGTTTTTTCTAAAATTTGCGATGCATAATTACTGTTTTCTAAAACATTTAAATTTAAAAATGGTTGAGTTAAAAAGAAAAGAACAAGATATACAATAACATATCCTTCTAGTAATCCTAAAACTAAACCTAATAGTTTAGAAGGAATTCCTAAAATAATGGTATATTTCAATATTTTCTCAAAAATACCTGTTATAGCAACTATAATTTTATAAACAAGCGCTAAAATAGACAAAATGACTAAAAAAGCAATCGCTTGATACATAACAATATTTAAAGTACTTGCCCCACCCATAAATTGTTTAAAGTTTATAAAAGGTAAGTTTAAGGTTAAAAAATCACCAAGATAATTCTTTAAATTATAAGATAAAACGATAATAAAAATAAATCCAGCAAATGTAATTAATGATTTAAAAAATCCCCTTTTAAAACCAATTACAGCACATAAAATCAAAAAAAATACAATAATTAAGTCATATAATTTCATTAATCCTCCTTATTTGAAAAAAGATATGATAAACATATCTTATATTTCTTCTATTTCGCCATCTTTTCTATCACTTACAACATTGTTTATAGGAGATGGTTCTTGGCTTACT
>CAMNBS010000016.1 GCA_946533175.1 uncultured Clostridia bacterium | reverse complement strand
GGAACTCTCCCACATTCGTACAAGCATTAACCATACTAGGATGATGAACTAAATTATAATCTTCATTTTTTCGAACAGTAATTAGTAAACTATTATCATTCAAAGGAGAATCACTTGGAACTTGACTTTTCGCAATTGGTCCATATGCCCTTTCGCCACTTCCTCCTAAAAGCGTAACGGTATTATTAATAGAACCTAAATTCGTCGCTGCGGTTTTATAATACTCACAAATAACATAATCATTGTTATAAAATACTCTATTAGAAGTCGGATTATATGAATATGTCTGTCCTTCAATATTTATTACATAGGATGAATCACTCTTTTTAGATGCACTGCTTTTATCAAGATAATTAATAAGCATATCTCTCGTTACTTTCGCCATTCTGGTAGTAGCTTCTGGATAATTATCCGTAAAAACTGTTTCCTTATATGGTATACCAACATTTTCTACTTTAATTGACCCTATCTTAGTATCCCCATTCACATCTTTAAAAATAAATTTATATGTGTTATTTTCTGATACTGGATAAGTTATTTTCTTTTCGTTGGAAACCTTATTATTAGGTAATATCGTTTCAGCATATCCATCTCCAGATATAGTTATAATAATATTTACCTTTTCAGCTATTTCCTTAGTATCAAGATCTAAATGATAAGTATAATTAACAACTCTAGGAAGAACATGAACAGTTCTTGTAACCTCATGGTAATTACCTCTCGAATTCATAACAAAATATTGAAGTACATAGTCACCAGTTTTATCTTTATTAACCGATCCACTTACTTTAACATTCTCACTAAGATTATTATCTACATCATCATTCACACTATATCCTGGTTCAACATACTCATCATGATAATAAATACTAATATCGTCTTTATCATTTAAAATAATTTTAGGATAATCGTGATTAGCATTCCCATTAATATTAATCTCTTTGTTTTCTGTATATATTACAATTCTTCTTATTTTTTCCAAGATTTTATTATTACTCATTATATAGTAAGTAATCTCATCCAGATTATCATAATTATCAGTAGTAGTAACATACTGATATTCCGTATTTAATCCTAATTCAATATATTTCTCTCCATCATTTAAAATCATAATTTCACGACCAATTAAATAAGAATTATTATTTATTGGTGTGTGATAATTATCACAACTTAAATAAGGATAATATTCTAATTCATTATGATGATTAATGACTAAAACACCACTACCCATATTACAATGATCAAAGTTCTTATCATTCATTGTTTTTAATTTAACAAATAAATTATCATTGACAACAATATTATTCTTTTGAACGTAATCTTTAACAACATTAACCGCTAAATCATCTAAATTATTAATTTCAATTGGTGGCTCAACTATTGGTTCATCACTTTTATTAAAAAATAAAAAATATGCTCCAATAATTACTACAATCAATATTACTATTCCCACAATTATCTTTTTCATAACATCACATTATTATTGTACTAAATTATTTCTTTTTTGTCCACAATAAAAGGAAACTAAATTATATTGTTTCCTTTATTAAATGATTTATAATCATATCTAAATTAGAAGTTCTCGATAATTCAAAATCATTTTTTATTGTTGCTTCTTCTTTTTTCAAAATATGCATTAATTTTGACATAGTTGGAATCAATTTTTTCTTTTTCAAATTATCAAAAATTAAAACATAATTACTTAATTTGGAATATTTTCCATAATTATTACTTTTAATATATGTTTCATATAAATTTTTAAATGAATATAATGTGATATTATTAAATCTTTTATCACTTAATATTTTAATAGTTGGATAAAGATATTGATTATTAATAGATTTATCCAAAATAGTTTCATTATAATTATTTTTAATATTAGGAAGAAAATCAACTCTTTTTAAAAGTTTTTCAAAAATTTCTTTTACTTCAACATAATTATTAGCCATTAATAGATGAGCCAAAGTATCACCATCATTATTTTGATAATTAATAACAAGATCTTCACGACTAATATATTTACTTACCAAATCATAGTCTTTGTTACGAACTAATTTCATTAATAAACTATCACTATCTGAATTAATAATATTTATATTAAAATTTTCACTTTCAATAACACTTTCATATACTTCACGATAATTTAATCGAATAGCTTCAAAAATTAGCATAGGATTATTTATGCACTCTTCTTTAGCTTTCAAAATATCATAAAACATTTATAGCACCTCACTGAATAGCCTATTATTCTAACAGAAAAATATATTTCTGTCAAATTAGACCTTTCCATGGGAATAAGATAATTTAATTAATTGATATAAATGATGGTGTTGTAACGATATTTCATTAGATAATTCTTTCATTAAACTATGATAAATTACATCCAATGAATCACATTGTTTATTAAAGTATTCGTAATATAAAAATTTTAACTTATTCAGATCTTTTTCTTGATAACAATGCATTAAATCTTTTTTGATATATTTAATAATATTACTCTCATATCTTGTTAAAAAAACATTTATTGGCCGGTGTTTCTTTTTTTCATAATCGATATTTATTATTGCCAAACGATTACTTAATTCTAAAATATCCTCTTCTTCATCTAATAATAAACTAGAATATTTTAAAATATTGCCATACATATCAAGAATTATTCCAACCGCTCGATATGCGTCAGTTACAAGTAATGCATAAGGAATATTTTTTAAAAGTTTGTTTTGATAATACTCACAACGATTAAAAATATTCAATAAAAAATCATCCTTTAATTTAACATGGTAATTAATAATATCATTAAAACATTGACTACTTACCCTAATTAAATTAATTCTTTTTATATGAATAATTTCATCATCACGACGCCATTCAAAAAATTCATACAACTCACTATTGAAATTTAATATTAAATCATAGGCATAAGTCATTTTTTCACCTTTCCTTAATAATTACAATACTTATAATTGAAAGTCCAAGAAAAGCCAGAAGACATTCAATATTTGTAAAAACAATTTTTAAATATTCACTAAATGTATAACCAACAGTTAAATAATTTAAATATGTAATAATATATATAAAACCAATAATAGATAAACCAAAGCCAATAAGAAAGGCCGCAAGTCTTAACATATTATCACCATTAAATCTTATTACATCTTCAAAATTATTATGTTATAGAAAAACTAATTTATACAAAAAAAGAAAAATTTTTATAATTCTTCTTCTAATTCTTCTATTTCCTTAGTATTGGTAATTTCCACATTATTAATACTATCAAATCGTTTTTTAATTTTGTCCGTTGTTATTTGAAAACTTTCTACATCTTTATTAACAACTTGAATACTTTTGGATAACTTATCAAAGCGATCTTTAAAACGAGTAAATTCTAATCCTAATTTATTCAATTCCTCATGAATAATATTAGCATATTTATCTCTTTCCATATTTTGAACAATCATCATAATCATTGTTAAGGTTGAAATTAAAGTTGTTGGTGAAACAAGCCAAACCCTTTTTTTATAAGAATATTCAATTAAATCTGCATGATAAGCATTTATTTCGGCAAAAATTGCTTCCGCTGGAATAAACATCATAGCTTCTCGAGCCGTTACGCCATCAATAATATATTTAGAGGAAATATCATCAATGTGTTTTTTAACATCCAATTTAAACTGTTTATAAGCATTTGCCCTTTTGATTTCACTTTCTTCTTTATCAACCATGATACGATAATTTTCCAAAGGAAATTTTGAATCAATAACAATTTTGCCTAATGGTTCCTGGGCAAAAACAATTGAATCGGCAATAGTATCATTAGGAAGATGATATTGAATACGATATAACTTATCATTTTTCTCTCCAAAAACACTTTTTAAAATATTATTCAAATTTACTTCTCCAAAAATACCACGTGTTTTCTTATCCGTTAAAACACTTTCTAAACTAATAATATCCATCGATAAATGATCAATCTTCTTTTGAGCTTCATCGATTTTCGACAAACGGGTAATAACATCACGAAATGTTTCATTTGTCTTTTGAAAGTTTTCATCAATTCTTTCATGAACTTTTTGGTTAATTCGATCAAGTCTTAATTCAATATCATTATTTATTTTGTTAAAATCTGTTAATATTTCTTTAGATAAATCACCTTTAAAATCACCAATTTCCTTGGTAATATTTACTTCAAATCTGGAAAGTCGTTCTAACATATCTAAATTATCTTGATTGTGTCCTCTTTTTATTAATAAAATTACCACCAATATAATTAATAAAACTAATAATCCAATTATTATATAATCCATAACTACCTCATCTTTAAATATGTAACAGCATCATTAAGGTTTTTAACCATTACAATATCTATTTGATATTTTTTTTCTTCTTTTAACTTTATCGCTTCAGCATAATTTTTTTCCGGAACAAAGAAAATATCCGCTTTGTTTTTTACTGCTCCTTTTAATTTATATTTAACTCCCCCTATTTCACCAACATTTCCATTAGCATCAATAGTTCCAGTTCCAACAATTTTTTTTCCTTTGGTTAAATCCATTCCTATTAAACGTGAATAAATGGCTAAACTAGTCATAAAACCACCACTTGGACCACCTTCATTTTTATTAAATTTAAGCTTAACCTCTCTCTTTTTAGAGTAATCATACAACTTGATTAAATATAAACCAGCTTTTTTTTCGTTATCTAAGTTTATAATATCAAAATATCCATCTTTTATCTTTTCATCTTCTTGATACTTTACTTGTAATTCTTTTCCTAACTCATGTTTACTTATAACTTCTTTTAAATCAGTAAAGTCTTTTATCTCGACACCATCAACCGAAAGAATAGTATCCCCTATTTTCAAATTAGTTTTAGCACTTTTATCGACATACAATATTTTTAATATTTCTTTGTTAATAGTTAGTTCTTCACCCGCTAATCTAAAAGCAGCAATAATTGCATTATCATTAGCTTCTTGTAAATATAATTGTTCTCTTTTCCAAATATCTCTAGCACTTTCTTCATCAGATATTTTTTCGTTATTAAGACTTTCTCTATCCCAATCAAAAACATAACTCAATAAATAACTAGGAATTGTTGCATGAACCGACTTAACATAAGCTAAATTATAACTACCACTTTCTTTTATTTCATTTTCAACTTCTAATCGATTATTTAAATTTACTACACCTCCTCCAACATAAATATTATATGGAAGATGAAAAAAACCTAAAAACAAAATAAAAGACAAAAACAAAAGATATTTATATTCCTCTTTAATAAATTGCCAAACTTTAACATATATTTTATTAATCATTTACCATCACCTATACCATTATAACAAATTTAGGAGATATTTATGCATAAAAAAAACATTAGTTTACTAATTATCTTTATAACACTCTTTTTTTTATCCCAATTTTTATTTAACAGTGAACTATTTATTGATACTTTTTTTTACACAGTTAAATTATGGTTTTATCATTTATTTCCAACTATTTTTATTTTTTTTACAATTACAGATATCTTAAATAATTACCAATTTCCCTATTATATTAGCAAAATAATAGGAAAAAAATTTCACAAAATATATTCTCTTCCTCCTGTTTCTTCTTATATTCTTATTTTATCCATGACTTCTGGATTTCCTGGAAATAGTAAAATTATTAAGGATAGTTTAGAACAAGGTATTATAAATCAATATGATGCCACAAAGCTTTTAACGATGACACATTTTTCTAATCCATTATTTATCATTTATACTGTTGGACTTAATATTTTACACAATAAAAAAATAGGTATAATTATCCTATTTGGACACTTCATCAGTAATTTGTTAATTGGTTTTCTTTTTCGTAATATTTATACATCAACCAAAGAAGTTAAAAAAAATCCATCTAAACCATTACCATTCATGACTCTTTTAAAAAATTCTATTCATAATTCTTTTCTTATTTTAGAAAACGTTTTAGGAATTATTCTCTTTTTTTCTTTTATAACAACACTTATTAATAATTATTTACATTTAAATCCATTTTCTAATACCATATTGAATGGTCTTTTAGAAATAACTAAAGGATTAAGCATGTTAGAAAATCTCTCTCTTCCAATTATTTCTAAAGCTATATTAGCAACATTTTTTCTTTCATTTGGTGGTTTTTCTATTCATCTTCAAATAATTAGTATTCTAAATAAATATCATCCGAATTACTATATTTATTTATTATCGCGGATATTACATGCAGCCATATCTTCATTGATTGTTTTGTTTTTATTAATTAATTGTTAACATAATTTGATATTTTTCATTTAAAAAATAATGATAATATGTAAAAGATAAATTATATAAAGAATCATTATATATTTTTAAGTTAAATGAATCAATAAAATGACAGACATATTCTGTATCACGATTTAAATCACTATCTGGTAGCAGATAATTTATTCCATCATAATTCAAATAGACACCTTTTTTTTGATTATCATTATTTTGTAAAACATTAATTATTTTCAAAGGATGAGAATTTCCATCTGCATCAATAAAATTAACACAATCATCTGTTCCAGTACAATACTCTATACGTTTATATTTTTTGGTAATAATATCATCATAAATTGTTTTAGTTATTGTATTTTTAAAATCAATTAATTGACTTCTAATTTCTTCATTTTTGACTTTACCACGATAAGTAACTGTAAAACCAATAAGACTACCAAGTATTATTACAATCATACTAAATGAAATAACTAATTCAATTGTCGTAAATCCTTTTTTATTCATATCATCCTCTATAATATATAATATCATATTTTATTATTTAAGAATATATTTTTAAAAAAAAAGAATACTTTTTTAGTATTCTCATTATTTTAATTCAATTTTTTCTTTACCACCCATATATGGTTGTAATACTTTTGGTATTTTAATTGTTCCATCTTTTTGATAATTATTTTCAATTAAAGCGATTAATCCACGAGGGGATGCAACAACAGTATTATTTAACGTATGAACATAATAGGTTCCATTTTCACCTTTTGTTCGAATACCAAGACGTCTTGCTTGGGCATCTCCTAGTGTTGAACAACTACCAACTTCAAAATATTTTTTTTGTCTTGGACTCCAAGCTTCAACATCACATGATTTAACTTTTAAGTCCGCTAAATCACCAGAACAGCATTCTAACGTTCGAACCGGAATATCTAAACTACGAAAATAATTAACAGATAATTCCCACATCTTATTATACCAATTCATACTATCTTCTGGTTTACATAATACCACCATTTCTTGTTTTTCAAATTGATGAACACGATATATTCCTCTTTCTTCAATACCGTGAGCTCCTACTTCCTTACGGAAACATGGTGAATAACTCGTTAAGGTTATTGGTAATGTATCCTCTTTCACAATTTGATCTTTAAACTTACCTATCATACTATGTTCAGATGTACCAATTAAATATAGGTCTTCACCTTCAATTTTATACATCATATTTTCCATTTCTTTAAAAGACATAACACCAGTTACAACATCAGAATGTATCATAAATGGTGGAATACAATAAGTAAATCCCGCATTAATCATATAATCTCTGGCATATGCAATCATCGCTTCATGCAAGCGAGCTGCATCGCCCATTAAATAATAGAAACCATTTCCACTAGTACGACCTGATGCTTCTTTATCAAGTCCATTCATTCTTTCTAAAATATCCGCATGATATGGTATCTCATAATCCGGAACAACATTTTCACCAAATTTTTCTATTTCTACATTTTCTGTATCATCTTTTCCAATAGGAACAGATTCATCAATAATATTGGGTATAACCATCATAATCTTTTTTATTTTTTCTTCTAATTCTGGTTCACGACTTTCTGATAATGCAATTTCCTCATTTATTTTATTTACTTCTTCTTTAACTTCATTTGCTTCTTGAGTCTTTTTTTCGCGCATCAACATTCCAATACTTTGAGATTTTTTATTACGTTCACTTCTTAAAGTATCTAAACTTGTTTTTATTTCACGATATTCCTTATCAAGAGCAATAACTTCATCAACTAAAGGAAGTTTTTCATCTTGAAATTTCTTTTTAATATTTTCTTTAACAACTTCACTATTTTCTCTTAAAAATTTTATATCTAACATTTCTCTTTCTCCATTTCGTTTAATTTATTTAATATTTTGCGATATGCTGGTTCATATCTTTTACTAATTCTTTCGTAATCATTTGTTGTAGGATTCTTAATTCTTGTTGGATCCATATTATGACGTAAATCCACTAATTTAATATTCATAGCGTGAATATTACCACTATTAATGATACGTTCAATATATTTCTGGTAATCTTCTCCTTTAATTTTTGTTAATATTTGTAAGACATCAATGACATCTTTATTATATCCAATTTCTTTTAAATCATCGTAGGTTATCTTAGTATCTTCAATAACATCATGTAATAAGGCACAAACCTTCTCAAAATAATCCGAGACACCACTATATACTTTTAATAAATGAATAACATAAGGAAAACCTCCTTTATCACATTTATCATTAAACAATTTAGTAACAATTTCTAAACTTTTATAAATTAAATCTTTACTTTCTTTTATAGTTTGATATTCTTCTTCACTAAAATAATCTCTTAACATTTTTATCTCCTTTTAAATGCAAAAAAGAACAGTACACAAGGAGCGAAAACCGCGGTACCATCCTTTTTTTTCTTAATTAATATAACGGTTTCCCGGGATTGATTAAATCCTCATGAAAGTAGATAAATAGGCTCAAATGTAATTTTCCACCAAGCAATTACTCTCTATTATTTCAGTATCTATTATTATCTTTCATCTAATTTTACATATATTTTTGCATTTGTTTCATCATTTGATTTACTTGTTTTTGATTAGGGGTTCTTCCCATTCCACTCATTAACGTTTTTATCATTTCTTCGTTAATTGGCGGATTTTTCTTTAGGTATTTCATCATTACTTTACGCGAAACTAAAAAGCCAATTACTAAACCAGGAATCAATCCTATCACAATCATTAAGATATCATGCCACATAATCATCTCTCCTTATCAATATTTTACACACAATTATCTATTTTGCAAATACTCTTTACAATTTTTTTATTTTCATTACTTGATGATAATAATCAAATGCACTAATAACGGACATTATTGTTGCAAAATAAACTAAAAAATCATCCAAATGAATATTCAATAATTCAAATGGTAAATTATAAAAAAACATTAAAGATAGTCCAACCATCATAGCAAAAGTCTTTATTTTACCAGCCATTGAAGCTGCAACTATTACTCCGTTTTTAGCAGCATGAATTCGAAGTGCATTTACAACTTCATCACGAAAGATATAAATAACAGCAACTATCGGATGAAGAAAACCATTACAAGCAAAAATAATTAATACCGAGTTAACTAATACTTTGTCTGCAATAGTATCAAGCATTTTACCTGTATCGGTTACCATTCCTTTCATTCTAGCTAGTTTACCATCAATAAAATCAGATACAGAGGCAATAATAAAAAGAAATCCAGCAATTATATATTTACTATCAACAATAACACCACTAATATTATATTGTGGAAAATTAATATTTATGGCATAAAATGGAAACAAACAGAAAATAACAATAAAAACAGTTATAATTATTCGTGACAAAGTTATTCTATTTGGCAAGTTCAATATAATCACCTCTTCTCATTAATTCATGTGTAACATTATCATCTTTTCTTAAATAAGCTAAAACTAAATAAACAATTAAAGAAATAAAAACTAAAAGAACTACTAATAAAACAATAGGTGCAAAATCATATCTTGATTTACCTATTTTAGTATAAGGAGAACTAATTTTTTCTTCTTTTTCATCTTGCTTTTTTTGAACTGATAATATATCTTCTTTAGAAATTTTAGATGTTTTTTCAAATAAAAAATCATTAAATTCATCAATTATTAATTCTTCATCAATTCCTAAATATTTTGCGTAATTAGTAATAACTTTTTTTAATTCATAAACATCTTTAAAAACTTTAAAATTTCCATTTTCTAAACATTCTAATTCTTTTTCACTTATATTTAAATCATTACTCGCTTCTTGTAAAGATACACCATTACTTTTTCTAAGTATGCTTAATCTTTCTCCAAGTTCTTTCACCCTTTTTTTCACCTCTTGTTAATAAAAATAATCTTTATAAGCCATGTTCTGTACCACTTGGGTGACAAACATTTATCTATCAAAAATGATTCCTAATTTGGTTTAATTCCCTCCTTAGAACTCCCCTACCAAAATTTGGGTTTCTCACTTGTGGGGTTTACTCTGTTCCACTTCCTCCGTTTCCAGATTCTTCATCACTATAGCACTTTTACAATTACTTTAATCATATCCAAAGACTTAGATTATTTCATAGCCGTTAGTCAAAGACTACCTAGAGTTATTTTTTCCTCTAGCACAAACACTAAAAGCATCGCAGCTTTTGTGAGCATGGACTTTCCTCTACATTTTACTGCAGCGTTTGTCAAAGTATTATTTTTTATTCATCTTTTCCATAAACTATTTTTTCAAGTTGAGATATACGCTTCAAAATATCTAAATTATTAAAATTACCATCACGATTATTTGCTGATTTAGATATTTCCACACTGGTTCGTAAATCACGATTTTCTTGTTTTAATTCTAAAATAGTTTCAATATTTTCTTCTTTTTCTTTTTGTAAATCTAGAATAATTTTATTGAATGTTTGATAATCTGCAATAATTTCATCTAAAAATTGATCTACTTCTTTTAAACGATATCCTCTTGTGTCAATTTTAAATTCCTTATTTAGTATTTCTTCTGGAGTTAAATTAATTAATGATTTGTTCACGACTATCACCTATTCCTTCATTAGAGATCTCTCTCACAAAATATTATAACATTTATTTTATTGTACGACAACTAAATTTATTAAAATAGTTACCTTGATTCAATAGCTACTCGTTCAACAATCGCTAAAGATACCACCAAACACATTAAAAATGATCCTCCATACGATAAAAATGGAAGTGGAACACCAGTTAGCGGAATAAGACCAAAAACTCCACCTAAATTTACTGTAATATGAATTAAAATATACCAAAATATTCCATAACACATTAGTCTTCCACGTTCTGTAGTAGCTCGCTTACTAATAATAAATATTCTCCATAATACAACGAGCATTAAAAGAAGAATACCGCATGAAGAAATAACACCTAACTCTTCAACAGTAATAGCAAAAATAAAATCGGTATAAGCTTCCGGTAAATATAAATATTTTTGAGTACTATTTCCAAGACCTAAACCTGTTAATCCACCATTATTAATAGCAATAAAACCATTACATAATTGAGTTCCAGTAGTATAAAACTTTTCTTCACTACAAGGAGCTTTAAAATCAAAACGTTTAAGTTGTCTTTCAAAGAAAATTTGAACTCCATTATTCATTAAAAGTAAAATGACTAATCCTCCCAATATTAAAACAGTAATAACTATATTTCGTTTAACTTTTTTAGAAATATCTAATGACATAAACATTATAAAGACAATACTAATATAGATAATAGCAGTTCCAAGATCGGGTTGTAAAATAATTAATATTGTAATAAGACTAATAATAGCAAACAACAATAAATAGGATTTAAATCCCGTTCTTTTTTTATTGGTACAATAAAAAGCCATCCACACAATTGTTGCTACTTTAACAAATTCACTTGGTTGAATTTTTATTCCTCCGAAAAGATTAATCCAACTTCTAGCTTGATTAGTTATTTTACCATAAACTAAAACAATAACTAAAAAACCGATTAAAACTAAAAGAAGAACAAAACTTATATAACCATATGTTTTAGTATTAAATCTAAGAGCTATTAAACTAATAACAATACTAACAATTAAAAAAAGAAGTTGCTTGTAGAAAAAACGATATGGTGAAGCTTGATACTTCATAAAACTTGTTACATTGCTCGCTGAAAAGACCATAACTAGGCCAATTACTAATAAAATAACACTAACAAATAACAATGGTTTATCCATTTTTTTAAACATAGCAACCTCCTTTTCTATATTATTTCTATTTCTTCTTCCTTCTTTTCTTCTTTTTTAACTACTTTACTTTTTTTCTTCTTTTTTAATTCTTTAAGATAATTTAATTTTATCCACCTTTTTTTCTTTTTATCTTTTATTTCTAAAATGAACATCACAATTATCACTATTAAAACCAATAAGATACTAATTAGAACAAATGTTTTATTATTACTAATACCTTTTTCTTCTTGAATATTTAATACATATTCTCTTGTAATACCTGTTTCAATCAGAGTAACTTTAACAATAACCTTATCTTTATCCATTAACTCTTCATTACCAATAATCTCCACTTTACCATCACTACTTATTGGTTTGGCTGTAATTGTTAATTCTTGAGGTATTTCATTAAACTTTAAAGTATACTCTAAAACATTCTCTTCAAAACCTAATTTAGGATATTCATCAACTTTTAACGTTTGAAGATTGGCTAAAGACTTATCCATATTCGGTAATCTATTAACTAAAAGAGTATACACGCTTTCAGCTTTTTCATTCGTAACAATAATTTTAATGGTATTTTCACCAACAACTAAATCATCTTTTTCTATTTTTACTGTAGCTTTATCATCATTTTGAAGAGCTTCAATTATTAAGTCATTAACACTATATTCAACATCAAACTTATATTCCAATACATTTTTATCAAAGTTTATTTCACCATGATCTATTTTTAAACTTTTAAGTGTTGTATCTGGTTTTTCACCTCTTGATACAACAATTCGATATGTCTTAATTTCCCCATTTTCCGCTTCAACATCAAAATCAATTGCCGCACTACTACGATCAAGTTCAAAATCCTGTTCTAATTTCGATTTAATTCGAGCATTAGAGTCAGTCGTTGTTGCCGTAATATTAATTTTATCTTCATCATACTTAGCAGTATAACTATAAACATAAACCTCTTCTTTTAATTCAATATCCGTTTCATTAACCTTTAAGGCACTTAAGGTATAATCATTACTTCGTTCGTGTTTATTAATCGTTATATTATAACTATTCTCTCTTTTTTCATCGTTTAAAGTATTACTAACCGTTATTTTTACAGATGTTATTTGACTATCAATATCCACCGAAAAACCACTAGCTCGATCAACTTGCGCATTACTATCCACAAGTTCATAAGTAACAGTAGCTTTATTAGAATCAATTTCAATAACACAATTATAATCCGTGCATTGACATTCTCTACCATTAACTTTAATATTCTTAAGGGTTGCCTCTCCTTCGGCATACACATTATATCCACAAATTAATAAACATATTATCATTATTAAAAATATATATTTTTTCATTCCCACTCCCACTATAATGTGATTATAGCATTCTTATTTCATTTTTTCAAGTAAAGAGACGGTAATAAAAAAGAGAACCTAGTTCTCTATTCAAAAAAATCATCAAAATATTCATCATCCATGTTAATCTCTTTTTTTGCGTTTAATGATTCAGAATTATTACCACTATTATTAATAATACTATTTAAATTATCATTATTTCTTTGTTGAACATCTTCTTTTGCCATGACATTATCTAAATTAATATCATCAACTTTATCTATTCCATCATTAGTTTTTTCCTTAGCCATAGCCTCCTTCATTTCCTCTTTGGCAATTTGCTCATCAACTTTTTTAGCAATAGCATCAAAGTCAATTTCTTTATTACTAAATAAAGGTGGCATGTCCATATCAGGAAGATCACTAAAGAAAGGATTACGCATTGGACTATTCTCAAAAGGAAGAGATGGACGATCTGCAAAACCTAAAATATTGTCCTTATTATTGTGAAGTTTTTCGTCAACAAATTTTTTTACATTGAATGTACTAACTTCTTTCAATTGACGAGATGGAACATCATTAATGGAAACAATAGGATAATCTTTTCCCCAATTCATTTTAAAATTTGGAGTTAATTTAGTCTTAAATGGAGCCAAACGAACTCTACGAATAATTACTTCAAATAATTTTAATTTTTGTAAATCACTGATAGTAACAAGTGGTGTAGAAACTGTTTTATCATCCTTTTTAGATTTAACTTCTCCACACATCTTACTAATTTCTTCCAGTGCTTTAAGTTCAGTACTAATTAAATATACTAAATTTCCACAGTTTCCTTTAATTGTTTCAGCCTGTTGTTCACCATATACCTCATTTAATTGAGCAAAATTCTGAATAATTAAAGTAAAACGCATCGCTCTACTTCGAGCAGCGGTAATCATTGTTGTAACATCTTTAAGTGGTGGCATGTTCGCAAACTCATCTAACAAAAAATTTGTTCGTATAGGAAGTTTACCATTATGTTCTTGGGCAACATCAATAAGTGTTTCATATATTTGTTTTACTAAAATTGTAGCTAATGAATGATATGTTTTCTTTTCATCCTGAATTACGATAAATAAAGCTGTTTTACGAAGACCAATATTTTTTATATCGAAATCACTATGTGATAACATTTCCGATAAATTAGCACGTGTGGCAAAAAGTTTTATTTTTTCTTTAAATACTGCTAAAATACTACCCTTAGTATCACTAGGTGAAAGAATTGTACTAGATGCATTAATATAAGCAGCTCCAGCAGGATCTTTAGAATTAAAATACTCTTTAATATAAGTACTACTACCATGAAATTTCTCTTCACCAACTGTTGTCATCAAACTAATACTATTAATATTAATTTCTTCTTCTTGAGCATCTTCAAATAAACCTAAGGCAATTCCAGAAAAATAACCTGCTGATGTCTTTTCCCAAAAAGGGTCAGCATTTTTATTACTTTCATCATATAAAATATTTAAAGCTAAATCATCCAATAACTCAATAGCTTTATCTTGATTACCATTTTTCCACAATAAATATGGAAGAGTAAGAGGATTCCATGCATTTCCTTTTGAAGGATTACGGAAATTAAGAAGAATAATATCATAGCCTTTTCTTCTTAACATCTCACTTGTTTTTTCATATATTTCTCCTTTAGGATCAGTAATAACCATGGATTCACCATGTTTCGCTAAACATTGAACCATCGGAAAAATAACACATTGCGTTTTACCACTACCAGTTGAACCAATAATTAAATTATGATATTCACCATCATCAACCCAAAGAGTTTTACCATTATTAATAAGAGGTATTCCTCCGGCATCAGCTTTTGGAATAGTAGCTTGCACAGGTTTTAATTCTTTTTTCATAGCTTTTTCATCAGCCCAATTACTATATCCATCTAATTTTTTTTCGGTAGAAAACCCAAAACCTTTATCAAACTCAAAGAAATAGCTTTTCGTAGTTGCCAAAAGTCCAGCTAAAGCAATTAAATAAACCACAATGGTAGTACCAATATACTCCCCTCTTAAGGCAATAAATAAATTTATCCCAGCAGCTTTTCCCTCGTTATAAAAAACAATTAAATTACTAACTAACACACACACTAAAACAAACAAAATCAATGAATAGATTAAAAATTTAATCATATCTTCTTTTTGAAAACGCATTTTCAGTTTCATATTCATCACCCTTTTTTATTATAACACAAAATTAATTCTTTTTCTTTTTATTTATTATGACAAAAATCCACATTCCGATACTAATTATTGTCAATACAATAATCATTATTATTTCCTTGATATAGGGATTATGCTTCTTCGTAACATCAAATTCTAATAATATTTTAAAATCTTCTGTTGTACTATCTATTTCATAATAATAAATATTCCTCTTTTCATCAACTCTAATAGCATTATGATTAATAACTTTATAAGGACATTTAATTCCAATTGTTAATTTATCAACATAAAATCTTTCTGGATTATCTTCCTCACAACGATTAAATCCTTCTGTTTCTATTTTAATAATATTATCTTTTTTTTGATATTTAATTTCATCAAAAAAATCATTAAACAAAAGAGAATTATTCAAATAATTATCAATATTTTGGTACTTTTTATTTAATAAAATATAAGGATTATTATCATTATCTACTAATTTATACTGATAATTATGTTCTTTTAGTTGATCTAAATGAAGTTCTAGGACATCTTCAAGAGCATTTACCTTTGTATTACGATAGCGTATATTATAAAATTCGTCTGTTTCTTTAATATTAACATTTTCTAAAACAGATAAATCCTCATTAATTGTTACATTATAATTTACATTACAACCTGTCATAAGCAAAAGAATTATTATCAATATTACACTTTTTAATTTTTTTATCCTTTCCATATTATATAAAACTCTTTCGCCTCCTTAGCAACTATATTATTAAAATTATACCAACCATTACCGGATTTCAAATATTTTGAATTTGAACGATTATTTGGATCATATACATATACTGTATTATCGACAGAATTAACCCCACCTAAAACGATATAATGACCACCAGTTGTAAACTTTCCTTTTCCCATACGGGCAATAACTAGATGTCCTTGTTTTAAATGTGATAACATCAACTGTAAACCACTTTTATTGTTCTTTTTAACCGATAAAACTTTATATCCCATTTTACGTGGCTCACTAGTAAAAAAGCCGGTAAATGTTCCATCTGTTTTTCCACAATTTCCTGTTGAATAAGCTCGATCACTCATATAAACCGGATTATATTTTCGATCATTTTCATAAGTTGAAACAACAATAGCCATCGCAGTTACACCACATCCAGAACTACCAATACTATTATTTTTTAATGATCCGGTTCTATGACAAAAATATACATTAGAGTAGTCTTTTTGATCATAAAAAATAACTGGAGTTTTAACAACTGCATCTTCCCAATCAGCATCAAAATATTCATTTTCACCAATATTCTTAATAGTGTAACCAGGATAAGCATTTAATAAATAATCCCTATAATTACTACCCTTAGCAAAAACCAAGTTACTAGCTGATAAATCTTCATATTCACCATATTCATTAGTAAGAACACGACCATATACACTATTAATTGCGCTAGAAATACTCGTTTTCATAGTATTCGATATTGCTTCTTTACCGTTACACCCAGTTGATGAATCACAATATATTAAGTCGTGAATTGGATTAGCACGTTGGTTATTCGAACTTAAATCATTATTGACTACTAATTTTGTAGAATATAATATTGCATAAGCTTTTAATTTTTCATTATCTTTCAATCCGTCTTCACTAACATTAGCATAAATAGAATTCAATAAATAATCATGTCCACTAACTAATTTATTATTAACATTAACTTTTAAGCCATTTGATATAAAATTTTCATCATCTTCACCTTCAATATTAATACTTCCGGCCATTTCGAAAATAGTTTTTAATATATCATCAATACTTTCTGTTTTCAATAATTCACTATAATAATTTTTAAAATCATTACTATTTTTCAAATTATTGTAAAAATGTCCATCAATACTATAATCAACATAACATCCTGTTGGCATTAATTTAGCTATTTTATCAACCATACCACTCATTTTTCCATAATTAATATTTTCTTCACCAGAAGCGCCACTATAAAATAAGTAAATTAGAGATGAATGAATATATGAAATTTTTAAATTAGCTTTACATTTATCTTGAAAAGCAACATTAGCATTTTGTAACTTTGTATAATATTCTATTTCTTTATCATAATTTTCACTAGTTGCTTCTGAAATAGCTGAAAAATCACTTTTACCAAAATTTAAAGCTGATGCCAAAGGTCCTAAAAGTGAATTAAGAGCTCCAACAACCAATATAATTAGTAATAATACACCTAATACCGGCAAAGCAAAAGAAAGAATAGATGCAATTATTTTAATTTTTTTTACTTTTTGAGAAACATTTCCTAATTCTTCAGAAGGACTCGTAACCTGATTTTCGTCCTTTACTGGTTCTTTTTCATTACCGGATGAACCACTATTATTCTTTTTTCTAAATCTAGAAAATGGTGAGGCATTTTTTACTTTATTTGCTAGCGTATTGCGAAGTCGATCTAAACCACCACTACCACCCAATTTTTTCTTAGCCACACCTGCTGCTTTTTGAAGTGGTTTCGAATCTACTAGTTTAGAAGCAATCTTACCACCAGCAGGTCCACCAACCATTTTTCCAAGAGCTTGTGCCCCTTTTCGCACAAATGGTTTAGCAGCTTTACCATTACCACCAACTCCACTTTTAAAGGCATGATTAGGACGATTAAAACCACTTGTTCTTGGACTACTTCCCAACTTTTTCAAATCATTATTATTTTCATTATTATTCATGGTTTCACCTCCTAATTATAAAGACCTTAATAAATAAGGTC
>CAMNBS010000015.1 GCA_946533175.1 uncultured Clostridia bacterium | reverse complement strand
CTAAAATTAAAATATTGAATAAAATAGCAAATACAAAAATAGGTAATTTAATTTTTTTATTATTATATTTTTCTATCAAAATTCCAAAAACATAATTCATTATAATTGATATCAACATTAATAATATATATTTAGGTTCTCCCCATGAATAAAATATGATGCTAAACAATAATAAAACGTAGTTCTTGTATTTATCCATAATTATAAAATATACAAATAGCAAAATAGGTAAAAAAACCCAAATAAAGGTCATCGAACAAAATAGCATAACCCAAACCTCCACATTATATGATTAATATAATTCAAAAAATACTTACTTTTTGCTTTTGCCTAAATACATTAAAAATTTATTTTTTAATATATTAAATAAATAAATTGTTGTGTTTCTCATGAAAATAAAACAAATAATTAATGTAAATATAACGTATATTAACATTCCGACTATAGCGTCCAACATAAAACCACTTAAAACATAAACAATTATAATTAAAATAATTGCAATATATTCTTTTATTCCAAAAGCAATTTTTCGATCAATTATCTCACAAGATATAAACCAAATTAACGAGGTAATAAATGTTGCTACTGCAATAGATGTTGTATTACCATATATTTTGAAAAAAATATAATTCAAAATAAAACCAGTGAATATCATGCATATCATTTGAATAAAATATAATTTTTGTCTTTTTTTTGCTTTATATAAATTTACATATATTCCATTAACAATTACAATAAATAATTGAGCTCCAAAAAGCAAAAAAATAATTTTCGATGCACTAGTATAACTAACTAAAAAAACCTCCAAAATAAACTTAGCAATAAATGATGTTAGCAATATTAAAAATCCATATATAACAGTAATTTTTTTTACTTTTATAATACTTTCCTCACTTGGATTTTTACAAAAATAATTATACATAGTTACTGTAATTGGTGAAATAAAAACACTAATAATACTTTCCATACCTGCTGCAAATGAATACATCGCAAAATCAAAAGATGATAATAAAATCTTTACAAACCATCTATCCATTGACGTAAAAAAGCCACTTGAAAAATTACCAAGCATTAATACAAAACCACTTCTAATATTATTAATATACTCTGATATTTTAAATTTACTATAGCGAATAAACTTTAGTTTTTTCTCCAAATTCAAAAATAATACAAGTGTTGACAAGACACTTACAGCTACCTGAATCCAAATAAAAACTAAATAATTATCAGATTTTAAAACAAAAAGAGCAATTATTGTAAGAACAAAAACACAGGCTCTATCTACATTTAAACATATGCCATATAATTTAAATTTTCCTGTTGCTTGATATAATGATTTCAAATAATTCATAATATTACATGAAACCATTCCAAAAGAAAAAGCAAATAAAATATTATCTTCAACAACTATAGAAATAATAAGTACAATAAAAAACATTAATACATTGAGGATTATATAATTAAAAAAATTATTACCTAAATCACTTTTATCTATATCTTCTATTTTCTTTCCACCATATTTTAAATACATTCCATCATTGTAACCGAAATGAAGAAATCCTGCATAACCAATATACAATGTATATGTTTTAATCAAACTATACGTATCAATTGAAACATATTTTGGAATTAAAAAATTAATTAAAAAATTGAGAACCATGAACAAAATATTTGCTAATAAAACATTAATTAATCCTTTTTTCATACATCCACACCATTAATCATAATATTTTTTTCAAAATCACTACATATAACAAATAAATATAACATAAAAGCTGTAGAAGTTATCAATAATGGATTTGTACTAGCAACAGCTAAATAGCATAACAATACAATTAGAATCCAAAAATTTTTATGACGAATAATACTAATTATTATCAAAACAATAAAAGTTACAAATACAGACATACCAACTATACCAGTTTGTCGAATAAAATCAACATAACTCATTTCATAAGTATACATTTCATAACCTCTTGTTGAATAAAAAGTACTACCAACTCCCGTACCAAAAACCCAGTTTATTGGATTCTTATTTAACTCATCAATAGCTCTATAAGTGTCATTAATCTTTATATTATCAGAACGTCCCTTTTTTATTGCATTTAAGTTACTAATTTTAGTGTATATAATTGGTAAAAGACAAACTCCTATCAAAAAAACTATCAAAATAATAATTTTTCTTGTTTTTTTATTATTACTACTAATAATAGGTATTACAGCTGATATAAATAATGCAATTAGAAAATTAGCTCTTGTACCACTTGCTAAAAGAGATAATAACAAAGGTACAGAAATAATATATTTTTTCTTATATATAAAATAACCGTATGTAGCTAATATCAATGGACATGATTTATAAAATATTGAATATCCAAATGTCGACACTATTCCTTTACCAAGTCCTTGTATTTCATTAATGGAAAGAAAGAAATTAGCAACAAAATTATTATCAATTGAAATTAAGCCAAATAAATCTGTAAGCATTATAAAATCAATTATTAATGCAATAATATATGTAGCTATTAAAAAAACTCTTATATAATTAAATTTATATTTTTTTATAATAGGAATTAATAACAAAAAAATCCATACATATCCGAATGAAATTGCGTTTTTAAAATCAACTCCCCTAATTATAGCATAAGTAATCTCAAATATTGGAAATACTAATCCAAAATAAAAGATTTTATTAGGTATCTTTATTTTATTTTCAATATATGCAAAAAAGAGTGTTGTAAGCAATAAGACCTCTTTTATATTTAATTGATCTGCAGGAAATAATATACTATAAGCACAAGTTGCAGTTAATAAAAAAACTATAAAATCTCGTCTATTTAGCACAACTGTCTGTTCTTTCATTATAAACACCATCTTTCTTATAGTGAAATCGAGTATACAAATCTCTAATTATAATTCTAGCACATTTATACTCATATTTATAATATTTTTTTAATAATAATAAAAAATATAAGATATTTCTCTTTTTTTTAATATATTCGATTCTACAATTCAAATATTTCTGATAATTTAAATAGTTGTCAAAGAATATTTTCTCATACTTATTACTATATTTTTGCAAAATGTCATTAATAAACTTTAATCTATTCTCTAATTTAATTAAATATTCATTTTTATGATTAAATGATTTTTTTATAGATAATGTTGCACCAATTGAATTATTTCCATGTTGTCTATATAAAACGTCTTGAGAATTTAATGAAGCAACTTTACCAAGACAATTAACAGCATGGGCAATCCATATATCATGTATTCCATTATTTGAAAAAGGTAAAAGAGCTTCTTTTATTCTACTACTAACTGCCATACACATTCCAGTCATAATATTATGCTTAATTAATTCACCTTGTAATATTAAATCATATTTATTGTAAACATTAATTCTTCTTTTTGATTTATATCCAATATTTTTCCAAAGACTAATTTTACCATCTAACTTTTCATTAGTAACGTAGGCATCGCAGAAAACAACATCAACATCATATTTTTTAAACACTTCCATGGCATTTTCTATTTTGTTTGGTAACCATTTATCATCTTGATCAGCAAAAAAAATATATTTTGTGTTACAATTATTAAAAGCTTTTTCAAAGTTATCTTTTACAGATAATTGCCTATTTGATTTTAAAATAACGAATCTAATTTTACTATTTGATAAAACATTGTAACATATATCAATAGTTTTATCTTTTGAATATCCATCAGATATAACGATATAATCTGGAGAAATAGTTTGATGAATAATGCTCTCTAATTGCTCCTTAATATATTTTTCACCATTATATGTTGCAATTACCACTCCTATTTCGTTTTTCATTTTTCGTACTCCTATTTTTAAAATAATTACTATATATCATATTTATTGATTGCTTAAACCATATTTGTTTTTGTTTAACTGCTATTTTACTTGTTGTTTGATTTTCATTATGAAATATTACTATATCAGAATAAAATAATACATTTTTATTATTTTTATAAATAATTTCTGAAATTAATAATTCTTCGCCATACATAAAAGTTTTTTCTTTTAAAGATTGAAGTTGATGATAACAATCCTTTTTTATAAAAAAAGCACTACCATGTACAGAGTAAACATATTTTGTTTCTTCTCCATAAGCAGATTTATGTTTCATTTGCCCTTTTATTTTAGACAAAAAAACATAAAAACTATATAAATAATAATTTGAATAAATAAACTTCCAAAATTTTATTTTAAAATTTGAAGGTCTTTCAATTAAAAAAGGATTTTGAGGCTTTTGATTATATGCTAGTAAAATATTCGGACCAACACACCATATTTTATCATTTTTATTTAAGTCAAAAAAGGATTCAAAAAAATGATTAGATTCAAACGAAATATCTGTATTACATATAAAAATCCATTCATAGTTGTCACCATTTTCTTTAGTATATTCTTCAATACCATATATTACCCCTGGCAAATAACCCAAATTTTTACTAGGATTATATATATGTGATTCTAATTTTATTTTTTTAAATTCATTAATTAAAAAATCAATTTTACTTGATTTATTACATGTAATAATTAAAGTAATATTTTTAGATAAACTCTGTCTTGAAACAATTTTACCAAAATTAATTATCTCGTTTTCGTTATCATAACACACCACTGACAACAACATTTTATTCATAAATCTTTCTCCATTACCTTAGTAATTCTTTATTACCATTATTATTTAATATTCTTGACATATAAGATCTTTTTAATAACACCAAAAAAAATATTTTGAATAGTTAAAAATACTGAAGAAACAACGCCTTTATGCTCGCCATTTCTAAACAAGCTATAATGATATTTTATTAACTTAATCTTACTACTTCTTGAAATTGATCCCTCTCTTATTCGATATTTTGCTAAATTCTCATTCAATAAATAACAATTATTCTTTTCTATAACCTTTAACCAAATAGCATAGTCATTATTTTTGGGCAAATTTTCAATTTGAATAACACCTACTCGATTTTGATTATACATAACAGTTAAACAGCCAGGCCAACAAAAATTATACATCTTAAATTTTGTTATTTTTTTAGGACCAGTAACAAATTTATTTAATGACTTTGATTTTTCATCTATCATTTCATAATTTGTATACGTAAAATAATAATTATTATCTTCCATAAATTTAATTTGTTTTTCTAATTTATCTTTATTCCAAACATCATCACTATCAAGAAAGGCAATATATTCACCATTTGCTTCCTTTAGTGCAATATTTCGAGATATCGCAGCACCACAATTCTTTTTGTTTTTGATAAATTTTATTCTTTTATCATTCGAAAATTTGTTAACTATCTTGTCAGTATCATCTGTTGAACAATCATCAATTATTATCATTTCCCAATTACTGTAAGTTTGACTTAAAACACTTTCAATTGTCTTAGAAATATATTTACCAGTATTATAGGATGGTGTAATTATGGATACCAATCCCTTTTTTTTATGTAAATATATGCCATTTAACCAATCAATTGCCTGCAACTGTTTTTGATCATATTCTTTTTTGGTAATTCTTTTGTTTTTTAGCAAATAATCTCCATAATCTATTGATAAATCACTTTCATCTTCGCCAATACCTTCTCTTTTTAAAACGGATTTTATAGTTTTAAAAAATGTTTTTATATCGAGTGAAAAACTCAAATTATTGACATAATATATATCATACTTAAATCGATCATCCCAATTTAGAGAATTACGACCATTAGCTTGAGCCCATCCAGTTAATCCAGGCATAACGTCTTGTCGAATCATTGTTTTTTTATCAAAAAAAACCATATCTTTAACTAACATAGGCCTTGGTCCAATGAAACTCATCTTATTAAACAAAATACAAAATAATTCTGGTAGCTCATCTAATGATGTAGCACGTAATATCTTACCAAACTTAGTCAATCTTTGATTATCTGGAAGAATATTATTTTTATCGTCTTTTTTATTAGTCATAGTCCTAAATTTATACATGTTAAATATTTTATTTTTATAACCAGGACGCGGTTGCTTAAAGATAATTGGCCACCCCATAAATATTAATACTAAAAGAGAAATAACTATATATAAAGGTAAAAGAATAATAATTGTAAGTAATGAAAAAACAATATCTAACATTCTTTTAATTATTCTCGAATACATATGATATCCCTCCTATTTTTTAAAACTTTTAACAATTTCCTCTTGTGTAAGTAAAACACTAATATTATAAATCTTTCTATTCTTTTTACCTAGAGCACTTATTATTTTTCTAAATGGATATAACATTTTAATAATTATCTTTATTTTCTTACTATAAACAATATTTAATCGGCAAAACACTTTCTTAAATCCAAAATATTTTTCAAGATATGATTGAAAATTCGTTATATGTCTTATAGACCTTTCACCATCACATATATAATCTATTTTTTCTTTATTTAAAAAATAATCACATATATAGTTCATAATGGCAGCTGATGGAGATTTTCGTTTCTTTTCTGGTAATATTTTCATTACCGACAAATTTAGTCCTTTTTTATGATTTGTATCATCATAATAATATACTTTTGAATATGCAGATAAACGGCCATCCTCAATATCAAATGCAGCAATTACAAGATCTCTTTTATTCATACCCTTTACAAATTCATCATAATCAATACAACTATTACTTAAAGAAGAATACTCTTTTGTGGCAGAAGTATAAACTAAATATAAATCTCTCAAATATTTTTGAGGATTAATAAATTGGCATTTAAAGTTTCTTATTCCTTTATTAATTTCATTTCTGTCATGACTTTTCAATTTACTCAAATTCCAATCGCCACTTCTGATTAAATACCACCATTCTTTACTTCCATTTTCTTCAATTTGATTATAATGATCAGTCCATCTTGCTAAATAGCAACCTGTTTTTTTTAATTCTGCTTCTATATTTCTTACATTCGGCACTTCGTGTGGTGCTAGATTTGAAATCAAACAATTATTATATATTTTAAAATCATTATTCTTATCTTTTTTATCACTATGCATAAATACAACTCCTATAAACTTTCAATACAAAGAAATTAATTATTTTTTATATCATTAAATTTAAAAACAGGTTTATATCTAATAATTCTATTTAAAACACCTTTTTATTACTTCAATAATAACATCTTGTTCTTCTTTCGTCATTTTGTTGTCACTTGGTAAACATAATCCTCTATTAAAAATATCCATACTTACATCACTTACTTCTTCTTTAATATAAGCATTAGACATTGCTCTACCATTTCCCTTTCTTGTAATAAAAGGATTCATTCGATATATTGGTTGCATATGCATTGGTTTCCAAATAGGTCTTCCTTCTGCATTAATATTTACCAAAGCATCAAGAATTTCTTGTGGAGATGATTTTCCAGGTTCTTTTTTATAAAGATAATCATTATCGCCTCTTACTTGCTTTGCCATTGCATCTTTATCTATAATTAAACAACTTAACCAATAATTTGGTTTGCTATTATTTAAATCCATAGGATTCATTTTAACAGGTAGTCCCTTAAATCCTTCTTTATATCTTTCATAAATAGCCTTTTTAGCATCAATATGCTCTTCAAGATAAGGAAGTTGACCTCTTATTACACCAGCTATAACATTGCTCATACGATAATTGTAACCTATTTCTTCATGCTGATACCATGGAGCATCTTCTCTCGACTGGGTAGACCATTTTCTTACTTTATTAGCTGCTTCTTTCGAATCAGTCAATAACATCCCACCACTTGATCCGGTTATAATTTTGTTTCCATTAAATGAAATACAATTAAAATTACCAAATGTACCCGTCTGCTTTCCTTTATAACTAGCGCCAAAACTTTCTGCAGCATCTTCTACAATTATTGCATGATATTTATCACAAATTTTCTTTATTTCATCTATTTTACCAGGAGTTCCATAAAGATGGGCAATTACAACAACTCTAACTTCTGGATATATTTGAAAAGCCTTCTCAAGAGCAACTGGATCCATATTCCATGTATCATATTCTGTATCAATAAATACTGGAATCGCTTTTTCATAAGCAATCGGATTAACTGTTGCCGCAAAGGTCATATCAGAACAAAAAACTTTATCACCACTTTTTACCCCAGCAAGTTTTATCGCTAAATGAAGAGCACTTGTTCCACTAGAGAGAGCTACAGCATATTTACATCCCGTTTTCTCACAAACAATTCTTTCTATTTCATCAATATTAAAACCAACTGTACTCATCCAATTACTCTTATAAGCTTCCTCAATATATTTAATTTCATCACCATGCATTGTTGGAGATGATAACCACACTTTATTTTTAAAAGGTTTTATTTCTATCATTTTATTTTCCAATCCTTTCTTTATCAATGGTATAAGTAGGAACTATATCAGCTACTCTATCTTTAATATCACTCGAATTTTTATATGCAGCTTTTATTAATTCATCCAATTTTTTCAAAAAATCACTTGATATTCTTATTGGTCTACCTATATGAATTAGTTTGTTTGGCGTTTCTTTTAATCCTTCTTCATCCATAAGTATTTCTTCATATAATTTTTCTCCTGGACGAAGACCTGTTATTTCAATTTTTATGTCTACATTTGGTTCAAATCCTTTGTATCTGATTAACTTTTCTGCTAAATCATATATTTTAACTGGTTTACCCATATCAAGAACAAATATTTCTCCACCTTCAGCATAACATCCAGCTTGTAATACTAAACTAACTGCTTCAGGAATCGTCATGAAAAATCTTCTCATCTCTTTATCAGTAACAGTCACTGGTCCTCCATTTTCAATCTGTTTCAAAAATAATGGAATAACTGAACCGTTTGATCCTAATACATTACCAAAACGAACAGCAACAAAATCGGTGGTGGAAGACATTTTATCATATGATTGAATAATCATTTCACAAATTCTTTTACTAGCCCCCATAACATTTGTTGGTCGAACCGCTTTATCAGTTGATATTAATACAAACTTATCCACTTCATATTTATCAGCTAACTTACATGCATTAAGAGTTCCAAGACAATTATTTTTAATAGCTTCATTTGGACTTACTTCCATTAATGGAACATGTTTATGGGCCGCAGCATGATAAACTATATGAGGATGAAATTCTTTAAACACCTTCTCTAATCTATCATAATCTCTTACTGAACCAATAACAGTATGTAAATCCAATGCCGGATAATCTCTTAACAATTCCTGTTGTATGTCATATGCATTATTTTCATATATATCAAATATAACTAGCATTCTAGGATTACATCTAGCAATTTGTCTACAAAGTTCTGATCCAATCGAACCTCCTCCACCAGTTACTAATATTACTTTATGAGCAATATTTTCAGCTATTTCATCAGTATCAACAACAATTTCGCTTCTTCCCAAGAAGTCTTCATATGATAGTGGTCTAATTTGACTCATTGGACTTGATAAATTCTCGTTCATAGACAAGTATATTGATGGAAGGATTTTTATTTCTGCGCTGGTTTTGTGGCATTCGGTTACAATTTTATCGATTTTTTCTTTCGATGCTGAAGGAATAGCAATAATAATTTCATCAATATTATGTTTTTCAGCAAGACGTTCTATATCTTTAGTTGAACCTTCAACCTTTAATCCTCGAATATGTGAGCCAACTTTATTCTTATTATCATCAACCACACATACAATCCTTGAATCAAATTCAGCACGATTATTAAATACTTCGTCAATAATCATCTTTCCAGCATCGCCTGCACCAATTAACATTGTATTTCTACTTTTTTTCTTATTTTGATATCTTATGTATAAAGCTCTCATTAATCGATATCCAAATCTAGAAAAACTAGTAAGTGCAACAATTAAGAAAAACTGTATTATATAGGTACTTCTAGGAAGTTTAATATCAAAAATAAATTTATAAACAAACATCATGATCTCTGACACAATACTAGCAGCAACTATATTAACTAATTCTATCATTGACACATATTTCCACACTGAAGTATATAATTTAAAAACTAAAAATGTAACAAAAACAATAATAAAATCAACAGTTAAATATTGGTATGAATTTATAAAATATGGTTCTGGGATACTTCCAAAATCAAATCTAATCCATACAGAAAAAAACGCTGTAAAAATAACAACAAATAAATCAACCAAAATAAATAAAATAATATTTGGTACTTTTTCTCCAATTAATTTTCTTACTATTTTTCTCATGCTTTTTTACCTCTTATTCCCTACTATTGACTAATATTATTATTGTTCAACTTTAACATCACTGTTTTCTGCGATTTTTTCTCCAAAAAACTCTTTTATTTTATTGCTATTCTGTTTAACAGATTCTGGATTTTGTTTCATCACATACAAATCCCAACCTTTTAGTGAATAACAATTTTTTGAAGAATCACTATAACCAACAAGATTTTGACTCTCACTAGTCCAACCACGCATATCATATAACTGCATTTTTACAATTTTGGAGATACTTTTTCGATCTAAATTAGTAGAAAAATTCTTACTAACTGCATCCAAAATATTTGTATATTTTGACATCAATGTTGATGATGAAGTCATCTTACTGATAATTCCATCTATTACATATTGTTGATTTTTTACACGTTGAACATCTCCATCAGAAAACGCATGTCTTTCTCTGGCAAAAGAAAGGGCTTGTAATCCATTCAAGTGATTTTTTCCTTTTTTATAGCGATAATATAATCCAGAACTATCTTCAGTAAAAGCTTTATCACTATAAACATCTATTCCGCCAAGCGCATCCACAACTTTTTCAACAGTTGTAAAGTTTACTTTAGCATAATAATTAATCTCTATATCTAACAATTTCTCAACTGCTCGAATACTTTCTTGAACACCATAGTATCCTGCATGAGTTAATTTATCATAAGCATTTTCACCCTTACCAGGCAAATTAACATAATAATCGCGTGGAATTGACGTTAGAAGAAGTCGATGATTTTTTACATCAACTGATACCACCATATTAACATCCGTATTCATTACTTTATCAATTGTCCCTCTTTTATCACCACCCGCTATAAAAACATTAAATGGTGTATTAGTTACATCAACAACTTTTACAACTTCTTCTATCTCACCATCAATTGGTACTGCTATGGTATGAGCTGTTTTAAGGTCCAATTTCATATAAGCCAAATCTTCTTCTAATAAGCTGTAGATTGTATCACTTGCTATTACAGCAGTAATATCTCCTTCTTGTAAATCCTCAAAAAATTTAGTTGGATCAGTATAGTCGATTAAATCACATGTAATATCTTTTTTCAAATATTTGACAACATCTTCATATCTATCATTTTTAAATATTCCTATTTTTTTATTATTTAAATCTTCCTTAACGTTTAATTTGCTACTACTTAGAACTTTGATTTCATAATCCTCTTTTTGAGCTAAATCATAGCTAATTTTATCGAGAGTTTCGAGAGTTTTATCAGAATACTTTATACCATATCCAAAAACAAACGCAAACAATAAGAAGAAAACGCAAGCTGTTATTTTAAAACCAATTTTCATATGTCTTGGCAATGTCAAAAGAAGCAAAATCAAATAAAACACACCTAGAACTATAAATACAATTTTCAAATATTTTATAGGTAACATATCAAGTTTATAGATATAAATACTAAAAACAACAGCTAAAACAGTTGATATTACAGCAATAATATTAAATATAATATTCGAAATAACCCTACTTTTTTTATTACTTTTTCTCATATTTCCCTCTTTACGTCAATCAATCTTTTTAATTATACCATATAAGAATAAAACCGTCCACAAAATAGGCATAATTAGTCAAAAATTGTTGAAGAAATTAACAAATTATACTATAATTATCTCGTATGGTGAAGATTATGAAGAAAAATAGAAAGAAAGAAGAAATTATTGAAGTTTTGAGTGAAGAAAAAGAAATAAAACCAAAAAAGATTAAAGTAGCAAAAAAAACATCTAAAAAAGTGGAAACTATTCAAACAGTTGAAGAAGATCATGAAAAAGAAACAGCAAAAAAAGATACTGAAAACATCCCAAAAAAAACAAGTATTTTATTTCCAATAATATTAATTATTTCAATTATCGTTCTTATTATCATAGTAATTATTTGTTTTTATTTCAAAAAACAAAATGAAATATTAAAAGGAGAAATAACTAATTATAACAATAATATTACCAAGGTAGAAAAGAAAATAAATAATTCTAAAGAAGAAAAAAAAGAAAAAGAAACAGAATACGAAAAAATAGAAAAAGATGTTAAAGATCAATTAGAGGAGTTAAATATATGGAAAGAAATGGAAGAAAAATTACAAAAATCTTTATCATAATTAATATTCTATTATCATTAGGAATGCTTTATTTAATATATTCTGAACATCAAACATTAGAAAAACAAAAGAAAGAAAAAGAAACTTTAACTAATCAATATAAAGTATTATTAGATGATGACTCGATAAGTGAAAAAGAAATTGAAGAAATTAATCATAAAATTCAAGAATTACAAAATATTGATGAAACAATTAAAGAAAAAAAAGAAACCGTCTTTAAATTAGCGCAAGAATTAGAACAAAAAATAAAAAAGAAAGAAACAAAATATAAAATAGCTTATTTAACTTTTGATGATGGACCATATTATAATACCTATAAAGTTTTAAATATTCTAAAAAAGAACAAAGTAAAAGCAACTTTCTTTACCACCAATGTTAATGGAACATATTGTTATGATAATAAAAAATATGAATGTCATAAACTATATCAAGAATATGCTAAAGCAAATCATACTATTGCTAATCACACCTATACTCATGGCTGGAATCGAGGTTTATATAGTAGTGCCTCATCATTTATTAATGCCATAAAAAAACAAGAAGATTTAATAAAAAAATATACTGGTATTACCACTAACATTGCCCGTTTTCCAGGAGGAAGTGGAACTCCTAAAGCCCAAGGAGGAACATCCAGATTTAACGCTATGGTAGCAGAACTTCGTAAAAATGGATATGGTTGGGTAGATTGGACTGCTCAAGATGGAGATGGTGGTTCATTAAGTAATGTAAAAACCGGATGGAAAAACTTTACTGGAAGTATCAATGAAAATATTGAAGTTGTTTTATTCCATGATTATCATTGGGTAACAACTAATATTCTACCGGATGTCATTAAATATCTACAAGATAGAAATTATATTATCCTTCCCCTATTTTATGAAAGTGTTATGATTAATAAGTAAATGAAGAAAAAGTTTTTTCTTCATTTTTTAACAAAAAAAATGAGTAGTATCTACTCATTTTAAATTCGAATAATTATATGATATCCATTAAAATAGTTAAAGTAAAGAAAACAATACCAAGAACTAGTGTTAAACGACTAATAAATAGTTCACTACCTCTTTCTTTTCTTTTATTAAATAAATCAATATTTCCACCACTAATTATTTGACTAGCTGCTTCAGCTTTACCACTTTGAAGTAAAACAATTACAATCAATAAAATCGCAACTATTAAAAAAAATATTTTCATAAACTCAACCTCACTCTCAATAATATACTATATTTATACGAAAAAAGCAACACAAAATTATCGGCCTTTAGAAGAGGATTTTTCTTCCCTTTCTACATAAGGCATATTACTCATTTGATTCATTCTAACAATAAATATTTTATTTTCAATTTCTTTTTTTAATAAAGCTATCTTTTTAGTTAAAAATTCAAATTTTTCTTTTTGTAAAAATTTTCTATTCTTGTTTATTAATTCCTTTTTAAATTTTTCAGTTTCATTAAGACATAACAATAATCCATTTGATGGATCAGTATCATCCTCGGCTATTAGCATTAATTCTAATATTTTCTTTAGACGAGCATTTATCCCTTTCATTAGAACATTATTTATCATTTCTTCATTATAAATTCGTATCATTACCTTATTTTTTTTTCCATTAATCGTAAAGTAATCATTAAGGTTAAGTGACATATAGTTTTTATATTTTTTTTCTTTATTTAATATCATTTTCATTATAATGCTCCAATAAATCAGGTCTTATTTCCTTGGTTTTTCTAATTTGTTCTGATAAGCGATAATCTTTTATTTTTTGATGATCACCAGATAATAATACTTCTGGAACCTCCATTCCATTATATACTCTTGGTTTAGTATAAACAGGATAATCAAGAAGATAATTATTAAAAGATTCATTTAAACTGCTTTCCTTATCAATAACACCATCTAAAAGTCTCACTATACTATCAACCATAACCATACAAGGTATTTCGCCACCAGTTAAAATATAATCGCCAATGCTTATTTCTAAATCACAAATACTTCTTATTCGCTCATCAAATCCTTCATAATGACCACAAATAATAATTAAATGCTTTTTTTTACTTAAATCATAAGCTAGTTGTTGCTGATATTGTTTTCCACTAGGTGTCATCATTATTACCAATGAATCATCTGATTTCAAATGGTTAACGCAATCAAAGATTGGTTGACACATTAATACCATTCCACTACCACCACCAAATGGTGTATCATCAACATTTTTATGAGGATCATGAGAATATTCTCTAAAATCATGAATATTTATCTCAACTTTTCCTTCATTTCGAGCTCTTTTAATAATTGATTCGGTAAAAGGACCAGTAAACATTTCAGGAAATAATGACAAAATGTCTATTTTCATAATCCACTAACCTCCATAATTTGAATTGTTTTATCTTTTAAATTGACATTCTGAATTAATTCAAAAGGAATATAACCATTATTAGTTTTTAATAATTTTTTCCCTTTTTCTAAATAAACAATATCTAAAACTTCTCTTTTTATTTCATTATTATAAGCTATAAAACCAACTAAATCTTTATCTAAATATTCCTTTTCTTTTATATAATCTTCTCTATTAATATAGACATTAGTATTTTTTACAAATGGAATTTTATTAATATCATCAATTCCCACTAAAGTTACCATGTCAAAATCTTTATGTCTTCGATATGTTAATATTTCATAATCTTGATTATCAATAATTATTTTATTCCCCTTTTGAAAAACACGATTTTTAAAATCAAAAGAAGATTTAATGCGAATTTCCCCTTTAATTCCATGAGTATTAACATATTTTCCTAACAAAACTCTACTCATTTTTCCCCCTATTAAGCTCATATAAAAGAATACTAGTAGCTACTGCAACATTTAAACTTTCACAATCTTTATTCATTTTAATATATAAGTTTTTATCACATAATGCCTTAATACTTTCCCGTACACCATGACCTTCATTTCCCATAACAAGAGCATATTTATCCACTTTAACATCGCGGACATCCTCGCCATGATGAACATCTGTTCCTAATATTTCATAACCCTTTTCTTTTAATTCTGGAAGAACTATTTCCAAATCAGCATATAAAATATTCATATGAAAAAGCATTCCTTGGGTACTTCTTAAAACCTTATCATTATAAATATCCACAGAATTAGTGGAAAAAATAATAGTATCAACATCAAAAGCTTTACTACTACGAATAATTGTTCCAACATTCCCAGGATCACCAACATCATCTAAAATTAGTAGATGATTTCCCATAATCTCGGAGTTCTTTTTTATTTTACATACTCCAATAACACTAGAATAATTAGTAAGATTAGATATTTTTTTTAAAATATCACCTGTTACATAAGTTATTTCTCCGGGATAAGAAAAAGATAATTCTTCACCATCTAATAGTAAAATATCCACAAGAATTCCACTATCATAAGCTTCTTTAAGAAGATGCATTCCTTCTACAAGAAATAATCCTTCTTTTTTTCGTATTTTATTATTCTTTAGAGAAGCATACTTCTTTATTTTTTTATTTTCTAAACTCGTTATTAACATAATACACCTTCAAAATCAATAAATCGCTTTTATTATATCATGTTTTATTCAAAAAATCCTAATTGAAACATTTTTTCTTTTATTTTTCGTTCTAATTCACTACCGGAATATTTTCGTGATAATTTTTTGGTTATTTTTTCTCGTTCTTTTTCCAGTAATTCTTGTTGATTATCCAAAGAAATACCATTCATACATTCATTAATCATTTCTTTATCATATCCTAAATTAATTAAATTAAGAAGCATTTTATTTTTAAAATAATAAAGACTTTTTTTATTTGTTTTTTTTTGTTTTTCGATATATTTATTGATTCTATTCATCCAAAAACTATTCTCAATTTTTAGATATTCATTATATATATTATAAGAAATATCATTATCTGTTAAATGCTTGATTATTTTATATGGACCATCATTCGAAAAATTAATATGATCAGCTATATAACATTTAGCATAAAAAGAGTCATTCAAATAACCTTTTTCAATTAATTTATCCACATTTTGGTGAATATCTTTTTCATCAAAGTCTTTTTTACGTAAATATTCTTCCATTTCTTTTATAGAAACAACATGATGATTTAAATATTTCAAAGCTACATCATAAATAGCATATTTATTATTTAATTGAAGAATATAATCTACATCATTAATTTCTTTTTCAATTAGTAAATTCTCTTTTAAAATAATATCTTCATATAAAGTTATTTTTTCACCATTTTCTAAAAAAACATGATATTTATTCCCATTTGTTTTTTGATATTTAACTATTTTCATTATACCTCTTATAATTATAATTACATGTTCGAATTAATCGATTCATAATCGCTAAGCCTAGTGATTTAATAGAAGTTGCTTCAATAATAATTAAATCAGCTTTATCCCTGTCAGCTTGACGTAATAATTTAAAAATATTATGAGCGATATCTTCGAAAGTTTTACCATAATCATAGTATTTATAACATGTAATATTAAGGTTATGCCCTATAACGATAACCTTTTTTGTAGTATCTATAAAATCATTTATTATCTCTTTATCACACAGTATACATTCGGTTTTAGGAGCATAATGCTTATATAACATTCCCGGTGATTCTACTTGTCCATCAGCTTTTTTAAAAAGATATTCTGATACATGGCATTTTCCAATAACTTCTTCAATATCCTCTTTCGTAATAAATCCAGGTCTTAATATTGTCGGTATATTATCTATTACTTTAACAACAGTACTTTCAAGACCAATTAAAGAATCACCACCATCAATAATATAATCAACGGAATCAGTAAAATCATCAATAATATCCAAAACATTAGTTCCACTTGGCTTAGTTGACTTATTTGCCGATGGTGCTGCAATAGGAAAAGATAATTTTTCAAGTAATTTATGCGCTATTTTATCGATTGGAACACGAATACCAACTGTATCCAATTGACAAGTAACATTACTAGGAATAAGATCTTTTTTTTGTAAAATAAGGGTAAAAGGTCCTGGCATAAAATAATTGATTAATTTTCTTTCAACATCATTATTAATGATAGCATATTTATTAATTTCTTCTTTATTTTTTAGATGAACAATTAGAGGATTATTACTTTGCCGATTTTTAGCTGCAAAAATTTTATCAACAGCTAGAGAATCTAGTGCATTAGCCCCCAGACCATAAACCGTTTCAGTTGGAAAAATAATTAAATTCCCTTTATTTAGACTTTCTATCGCTTTATCTAAATCATCTTCTTTAATGACCTTCATTATTCACCTTGACCAGTTGTCTTATTGCTCAAATAATCTTTATCCCCATAATAATTTTTAATAAATTGTTCACGATATTCCAAAATATTATCTTTTTTTATACATTCACGTAAATCTTCAGTAAGCCTTGTTAAAAAACGTAAATTATGAATAGATAATAATCTACTACCTAACATTTCATTTAATGTAACTAAGTGACGAATATAAGCTTTAGTAAAATTCTTACAAGCATAGCAATCACAATCATCTTCAATTGGAGTAAAATCTTCTTTAAATTTAGCATTTTTTAGGTTAATTTTTCCATATTTAGTAAAGGCATTAGCATGTCTTGCTATTCTGGTTGGTAAGACACAATCAAAAATATCAATTCCTCGAATTACTCCTTCAATAATATCAATTGGATCGCCTACTCCCATTAGATAACGAACTTTATCTTCCGGCATATATTCTGTAGCATATTCCACCATTTTATACATAACTCGTTTGGTTTCCCCAACACTAGTTCCTCCAATACTATATCCATCAAAATCAAGTTTAGCGGTTTCAATAGCACTTTTTTTTCGTAAATCAGGATATTCTCCTCCTTGAACAATTCCAAATAAACTTTGACGAGGATTATTAAAAACATCTTTTCCTCTTTTTGCCCAACGAAGCGTTCTTTCAATACTTTTTTCCATATATTCATGCGTTGATGGATAAGCAGGACACTCATCAAAACTCATAGCTATATCACTATCTAATTTATTTTGAATTTCGATAGATT
>CAMNBS010000014.1 GCA_946533175.1 uncultured Clostridia bacterium | reverse complement strand
CTCAAAATGGATATGAAATAACAAACTCAAGAAAAGTTGAGAAAACAAGTGTAACAGTAAAGAAAACATGGGATGACTCTGATAACCATGAAGGATTTAGACCAGAAAATATAACAATAGAGTTATACGCTAATGGAACTAAAATTAAAGAACATCAATTAACAGGAACTGGAAATGAATGGACATATACATTTGATAATTTAGATAAGTATGCTGAAGGAAAAGAAATTGAATATACCATTAATGAAGTAGCAGTTGATAAATATACAACTACTCAAAATGGATATGAAATAACGAACTCAAGAAAAGTTGAGAAGGTAAATGTAACTGTTAAGAAAGTTTGGGATGACTCTGATAATCAAGATGGTATTCGTCCAGATTCTATTGATGTAAAATTAAGTAATGGTACTGTTGTTACATTGAACGAAGACAATGAATGGACATATACAATTGAAGATTTAGATAAGTATGCCGATGGAAAAGAAATCGAATATACTTGGACAGAAGAAAATATGCCAGAAGGATATGAATTATCTGATACAACAGTTAATGGTTATGTTACAACATTAACTAATAGACATGAAACTGCTAAGATTGATTTACAAGTAACTAAAGTATGGGATGATGCTAATAATGAAAGTGGTAAACGTCCAAGCACAATTACAATAGTCTTACTAGCAAATTCCAAATATTATGATGAAGTTACTCTTAGTGAAGAAGTAGATTGGAAACATACATTTAATAATTTACCAAAATTTGACAATGGTGAAATAATTGAGTATACTTTAGAGGAAGTAGATATTCCTGAAGGATATGTTTCGGCTTGTGAAGGAGATATGGAAACAGGATTTATTATGCATAACTTCTTAGGTCAAGGAGATCATACTCCTGATAATCCATATAATAATCCTCAAACAGGTGATAATATTGTAATTTACTTAATTTCATTGTTAATTAGTATGATTGGTTTCATAATATCTAAAAGATATCTAAACAAATATGACTGTTAAATAAAATAGGCTAGATGAAACTAGCCTATTTTTAAAAAGGAATGATTATGGGAAAGAAAAAAATTATTATAAGAATATTTGAAATATTGTTTATTATTATGATAATAATCTCGCTTATTAATATTGGTATTTGGTATTATGACAACCATAAAAATAATGAGATTAAAGAAGAATTGGAAGAATTGATTAAGGTTGATGAAGATGATAATAACAAAAAATATATTATTGACTTCGCCTCTTTAAAAGAAAAAAATCCAGATACTGTTGCATATCTTAAAGTAAATAATACTAATATTGATTATGTTGTTGTTCAAGGAAAAGATAATAGTTATTATTTAAAACATAATTTTAATAAAGAGAAAAATAATTCTGGATGGATTTTTATGGATTATCATAATAAATTAGATGGAAATGATAAGAATATTGTTATATATGGACATAACACTAGAGATGGGTCAATGTTTGGAACATTAAGACGTGTTATAACTAAATCATGGTACAATAATCCAGATAATTATTATGTTTCATTATTTATAGATAATGAAGAAAAAAAATATCAAGTTTTTTCAACTTATAGTATTGCTGTTGAAGATTATTATATAAAAACGGAATTTAAAAATGATTCAGAGTTTGATCAATTTATTAAAAAATTAAAAAGTCGTTCAGTGCATAATTATAATATTGATGTGAACAAAGATAATCGTATATTAACATTATCAACTTGTACTGGTAATGGGACAAGAAGAATGGTTTTGCATGCCATAGAGATTGATAAATAATAATGAAAGGGTATTAATGGATATAGTTAGTACTCTTTTATTATTGCCAAAATATTTCTTTTATAATAAAATGATATTATAGGTGATGCTATGAAAAAGATAATTGTTTGTTTAATTTTATTATTAACCCTTAATATTGATGCTAGCAGTGGAACATTAAAACAAAATAGTATTATTGAATGTAATGGGGAGTATTATGGAAATCATGGAAATCCCTTGCATTGGCATAAAGCACAATTAAAAAATGATAAATGGGTTAGTTTAGGAGAAGAAGTTGAGGTACCAGCTTGTTATATTAAACCGCTAAATCAAAAAGAAGAAGTGAAATTTTCAAAATGTGTAGATGGTGATACAGCGAAATTTATTGTAAATAATCAAGAAAAAACTGTTCGCTTTTTGGCAATTGATACACCCGAAACAGAACATCCTGAAAAAGGGAATGAACCCTTTGGTAAAGAAGCTAGTAATTATACATGTGATAGTTTAACCAAAGCCAAAAAAATAATGTTAGAGTATGATGCTAATAGTGAAAAAGAAGATAAATATGGACGTATATTAGCTTTTGTATTTGTCGATGATGAATTATTAGAGAGCAAATTAATTAGTCTTGGTTATGCAAAAGTTGCCTATCTTTATGGCGATTATAATTATGTTGATGAATTAAAGGAACAAGAACAAATCGCGCAAAGTAAAAAGATTGGGATATGGAGTGAAGAAAATCATGCTGATAAGATTGAAATCAAAGAAGATAACGGCAATAGTGTTTGGGAAATTATAATCGATATTATTAAAGTAATATTTAGTTTTATTGATAAAGTATTTGATTTACTATAAAAATAATTATATAATATTATTGGTGGAGGAGTAATGAGCAGAAAAATAAAAGACAAAAAAGAAAATAGTCCAAAGAAAAAGAAAGATGGAGAAGTTATAATTAATAAAATAGAAGAAAAGGGTAATATTAAAGAAAAAACGAATAGCAAAAAGAAGTTTAATAATTCGTTAAAGGATAAGAAGAATATTTTTCAAGTAGTTTGTATAATAGTAATTACTGTTATAATAGTTGGTTTACTGATAGTTGTCTCTAAAGAAAAAGACTCTAATGCTAATAATCATATTCAGGAAATAAGCTATGCTGAATATCAAGATAAAATTAAGAGTGATGAATATACAATTGTTTTATTAGCTAGTCCTGTATGTAGTCATTGTATGGCTTATAAACCTTTAATGAATCAAGTTGCTGATAAGTATAACCTAAATATTTACTATTTAAATGTTAATTCAGGATCGTTAACTGAGGAAGAATATATTAATCTTCATGATAGTATTTCAGTAATAGCTGATAATTATAATAATGATGGTGAACCAGTTATTCCAACTCCTGCAACTGTTATATATCAAAATGGAAAAGAAATAGCATCGGAATTGGGAAATATTAAGGAAAATGGTTTTTTAAAACTATTAATAGATAATGGAGTGGTGGTAAAATGACGATATATAACCGAGTATTAAAATTTAAAAAGAGATATCCCGGAACATTGGTTTTTCGATTAAAAAAACATGCTAAAGTAGTTGAGAATGTTTTGGATAAGGATGAACAAGTATTATATGCTTTTTGTGGCCAAAGAAATGATCAAATGTCGATGTTTTTTGATAGTTCTGTAATAGCGTTAACTAATAAAAGATTGATTATAGGGCAGAAAAGATTATTTTGGGGTTATTTTGTTATTACTGTTACTCCAGAGTTATTTAATGATTTAAAGATTCGTTCTGGATTATTTTTTGGAAGTGTAGAAATTGATACTGTTAAAGAAAACATTTTTATATCTAATCTTGATAAGAAATCATTAGATGAAATTGAGACAATGGTTAATAAAATAATGCTTGATAATAAAAGAAGACTTAAGAGTTTATCAAAGTAATCATTAAAAGTACTAAAGAATAGTACTTTTTTTATAGATAAAAAGGATGATACTAATTTGTATCATCCTCGTTTTGTGGAGGTTCTTGTGGAATCTCTTTTTCTTTGATTGTAATTGTATTTGATATATTACCAGAAAAATTATCGTAAGTTACCTGATAACTAATTTTATATGTATTAGGTGATGAAGTATTAATTGATGAAACTTTATTACCATTACTGTCAGTTATTGTAATAGCAATATTGGCTTTACTTGTAACATTTGATCCATCACTAGATATTAAGTTGACTATTGCACCGTTATATAATGAACTATCAATATTTTCACCTACATAATAAGTAGTAGAGCTTTGTCCGTTTAGGGATAGTTTATATGTTTTTGCTTTTAATTCAAATGTCGCTGCTGCACTTATGGAATTAGTTGTGTTACGATATCCGGCCTTAACAGAATATGTTCCATAATATGATGATAAATCACTAATAGTAAATGTTGTATTTGTGGTAAAGTTAATAAATTTATTGTTAAAGTAGATATAGTATCCGAATGTGTCATTCTCAACATATTCGGGATCACTTACACCATTCCAGCTTAAGGTAACATACGTTTTATGGTCAGTAACACTTAAATTGGTTGGGGTTGTTATTGTTAAGTATTTTGTTGATGTTTCGGTTGGTTCAGTACCACGTTTGAATAACTCAGTTATAATTTGATCACTTGGAGTACTTGCGCTTGGTAGCTTTGGTGGATTAGATCCTTTTTCTACTTTTGAGGCTACAACTGATTTTGGTCTAACGAAATCTACTTTATCGTGTTTAAAACATACTTTAGCTACTTCGTTAAGTAAAGTATTTCTTCTCCATCCATCACTACTGAAGTTTAAATAATGTTTATTACTGATTTCAGTATAACCCATCCATATACCAATGACAACGTTATGAGTATATCCCATAATCCAATAATCACGAACAGCATTGCCAGACAATTTGTATTTTGACTTAGTAGCTGAATCATAATTTGTTGTACCTGTTTTAGCTGCAAAATAATCTTTTCCTAATCCGCTTCTCATATTTGGAGATTTAGCAGGTAGACCTTTTAAAACATCGGTAATCATATAGGATGTTGAATCACTTATAACTTTTTCTTTTGGTGAAGAGTATTCAATTGGTTCTTGATTTGCATCATCACGGAAAATGATTTTGCTAACAGAATATGGTTTAAAGTAGTATCCACCATTACTATATATTTGATATGCACCAGCCATCGCAAGAGGATTACTTCCGGTGAAAGCTCCAATCGCATGTGCTTCATGAATCATACCATTGCTTATTTCAGGCGTAATGCCTACAGCAGTAACATATTCAATAATTTTTTTATTATCTACTTGTTGGAAGGCTTTTAAAGCAGGAATATTATATGATTCAACCAAAGCGGTTCTTAATGTAATTGTTCCATGAGTATTATTTCCATCCCAGTTATTTATTTTTTTTCCATTCGAATAGGTATATGGTTCATCAACAAATAATGTATAAGTTGACCAATTATTATATTCCATTCCAGGACCATAATCGAAAAGTGGTTTAGCACTAGAACCAATTTGTCTTTGTGATTTAGCATCAAAAGTGGCGAAACTGAAACTTTTTGCACCGGATCTATTTCTACCAGCTCCAATGGCTAATATTTTACCACTTGTTGAATCAATTACGGCTACACCAGCTTGCATATAGTCATCTTTCCATGCAAAAGTTCCTGTTTTTTTATTATTCATTATTTTATTAATTCCATCTTGATTTGAGCGGATCATATTAGTATATACAAGCATTGGAACGGAATAAGGATCAACGCCATATTTATCTTTTACTTCTTGACATACTAAGTCAATATAAGCTTGATATTCATTGGTTAATTTAGAAGAATCTGTTAATAAACTTTCGACTGGAATACTTTGAGCAATTTTCCTTTCTTCATTGGTGATATATCCATGACGTTCCATTAAATATAAAACTGTGTTACGACGTTTATAGGCAGCTTGTGGATGATCAAAAGGGTTGTATGAACTTGGTGCTTGATACATACCAGCTAATAGAGCAGCTTCTGATATATTTAAATCCTTAGCATCTTTATTAAAGAAATGTTTTGCGGCTTCTTGAACTCCAAAGACGCTTCCAGTAAATGGATGGTTGTTGGCATAAAACTCGATTATTTGTTCTTTGGTATAATTTCTTTCAATTTGGAATATTGAAATATAGATATCAGTAAATTTACGAATGATACCTCTTATTCCCGAAGCATTGGTGTCAGTAAAGGTGTTCTTAGATAATTGCATTGTTAAAGTTGAACCACCACCAGCATCACCTTGTCCTAGAGCTTGACCAGCAGCAGCTTTCACAAAACGCATTAAGTCAAATCCATTATGTTGAAAGAATCTTGAATCTTCGGTAGCGATTAAGGCATCAATAAAGGTTTCACTTAAATCATCATATTCGATATTTTCACGAATTTCTTTTCCTAACTTAGCAAACTCTTTTCCAGAACTATCATACATAATTGTTGATTCTTTTTCACGTAATAATTCTTGTTTAAAATCTGGAGCATTTTTGACAATATATATCATAAATGCACAGGCCCCAAGAAGAATTAGAATGGCTAGAATCATCATAATAATTAAAATAATTTTTATAACTTTTCTTTTTTTACTTTTCGTTTTTGGTTTATCCAAAAAATATCCTATTACTATTCCTATAAAAAGGAGCACTGCTAAAACAGCGGTTTCTATCAATCCAAGAAAATAATAACATGCCCCAAGTCCACCCAATAAAATAAGTAATGGAATAATTAATTTAATTGGATTAAATTTTAGAACAAGTTTTTTCTTTGAATTTTCCTTGTTATTTTTCTTTTCTTTCTTTTCGTTTTTTTTCATTTTTCTCACACTCCATTTTGTCTATTATTTCTAAATAATCAATTCTTGGCATAAATTTATCTTTAATTACATAACCCTTTTCTTGAAAATAGGTTATAGGAATAACTGATTTATTATGATTATCAATATAATCTAAAAAATCATTGGCCATTAATAAATATGTTATATTTTTACTAGTGAATCTAACTATTAAGAAGCATATCCCTTTTGCTTTTTGGATATTTCTTAAATGTTGTATTTGATGTTTATGAATATTTACTAATGGAAAACCTTTTTCATTGATGGTTTCTTTAGCTTCAAAATCAATATATTTTTCATTATATATACCGTTATAATCAGTTGTTGATGGCATTGCAAAATAAGCTTCGTCAATTCTCCCTTTTTTATAATCAACTTTAACTAATTTTATTGGTGTTGGTTTTTTATAAATAAAGGCTTTTTCTATATTAATATAGTATTGATTAGATAAATTGATATCATCTTCCAGAGCCATTCCACGATTTTTATATTGGATTTTCTTGTTTAATGTTTCATTTTTTGTTGTTAATTTCTTTTTTAATCCACTTGGATAATTCAAATCAATCACCCATATTAAATTATACTATATTGGTAATATTTTTGCTACTTATTTTTTAAAATAAAGTGTCTAATGCGTCAACAAAATAATAAAAAATAATTGACATGATATAAATAAAATCTTAAAATAAGGGTAGATGTTATGTTTTATATATTGTTATAGATAAATTATAAACGTAGTACTAAACCATAGTATTATGGGGATTGCTAAAATATTAGAAAAATACTAGAAGGAGAGAAAATGGATAAAACATTGTTTTCCATTTTGCTCGTTATTGTTGGTGTTGTAATTGGATTTACAATAATGCTACTTATTAATTATCTAAAAGGGAATAATGCTAAACAAAAGGCTGATAATCTTTTAGAAAAAGCTCGAAAAGAAGCAGAAAAAAGTAAACGCGATAGTATTCTAGAAACAAAGGAAGAATGCCATCGCTTGAAAATGGATGCAGATAAAGAGATTAAAGAACGTAAACAAGAAATAAAAGATGCAGAAGGAAGATTAGCTCAAAGAGAAGCTAATATTGATAAAAGAGATTTATTATTTCAAAAACGTGAAGAATCTCTTGATGAAAGAGAAGCAAAATTAATTAGTAAACAAGCATCAATTCAAGAAGAAAGAGCAAAAGTGGAAGAAATCAAACAAGAACAAATTAAAGTATTGAATGAAATTTCAGGTATAAGTAAAGAAGAGGCTCAAGAAAAAGTCATGGAAAAAGTAAAAGAAGCCATGGCAAAAGAAATTGCAAGTTATATTAAAGATCGTGAAGCAGAGGCTAAATTAGAATGTGATAAAAAGGCTAGAGAGATGCTAGTTAGTTCAATGCAACGATATGCATCTGATATTGCGAGTCAGGATACCGTGACGGTGGTTAATCTTCCAAACGAAGAGATGAAAGGAAGAATTATTGGTCGTGAAGGTCGTAATATTCGAACGATTGAAGCGATTACGGGAGTCGATTTAATTATTGATGATACACCAGAAGCTGTCGTTATATCAAGTTTTGATCCTTTAAGACGAGAAATTGCGAGAGTTACTTTGGAAACTTTGATTAAAGATGGAAGAATTCATCCAACTAGAATTGAAGAATTGTATGATAAAACTGCCAAAGAGATAAATGCTAAAATTATTGAATATGGAAATAATGCATTATTTGAACTTGGCTTAACTAAAATTGATCCTGCTTTAGTGGAAATAATTGGTAAATTACATTTTAGAACTAGTTATGGACAAAATGCTTTAGTTCATTCGATTGAAGTTGGTCATTTAGCAGGGGTTATTGCTGGTGAATTAGGTGAAAATGTGATGTTGGCACGACGTGCTGGACTTTTGCATGATATTGGTAAGGCTATTGATCATGAAGTTGAAGGAAGTCATGTAGAGATTGGTGTTGATATCGCTAAAAAATATCATGAAAATAGTGTAGTAATTAATGCTATTGCTTCACATCATGGTGATACAGATGCTACAAGTGTTATAAGTGTTATTGTAGCTATTGCTGATGCCTTATCAGCATCTCGTCCAGGAGCAAGAAATGATTCATTAGAAAATTATATTAAACGTCTTGAACAATTAGAAAAAATTGCAGTCGATATTCCAGGTGTTGATCGATCATTTGCAGTTCAAGCTGGTCGTGAATTAAGAGTTATTGTTAAACCAGAAGAAGTTGATGACTTAACAAGTTATAAAATTGCTCGTGATATTAAAGAGAAAATTGAAAATGAAATGCAATATCCTGGTACAATTAAAGTTACAGTTATTCGTGAAACAAGAGCTCAAGAAGAAGCTAAGTAAAAATATAGTAAAAAAACTACTATATTTTTCTTTTTTATGTTATGATGTTATTGTGATGAAAATGAAAAGGGTAAAAATATTAATCATAATTATTATTGTAATTGGTATATTAGGAGGAGTTGGCTATTATTGGTGGTCGAAATATTCTAATAGAACGTTAGATGAAAAGGCCGTTTCCTTAACTAAAAAATATGTTAAGGAAAATAGTATTAATTCCAATAGTTTTTTCATTGGTTTAGAAAAACTAAAGAGTGAAGATTTTAATTCTTGTTATTTAGGAAGTGGTGTATTAGTAACTCTTAATAATAATACTTATCAATATAAACCTTATTTAAAGTGTAATGAATATGAATCTGTCGTTAACAATAATAATTCTTTTGCATATAGTAGTATTGTTATTTTAAATCAAGGTGAAGAGTTTATTAACAATGAAAATATTGAAATCTATAATATTGAAAAAGTCAATAATAGTTTGTCATATGTTAATTATCGAGTTGGCAGTGAATTAATAAAAAAAGTTGTTCTATATACAACGGATAAAACTAAAAATATTGATGGTACTATAAATAATAATTATCCAACTATTACCTTAAATGGTGATAAGGTTGTTAATCATTATTATAAAAATGAATTTGCTGATCCTGGTTTTGTTGCTAGTGACTATTTAGATGGTGATATAACTAATCGTGTATTGGTAAAAGGTAGCGTTATTGGTAATACTTTAGGAGAATATCTTCTTGAATATACAGTTTTTAATTCTAAAGGTAATTATGCTTATGTTCAAAGAATAGTTCATGTTATTCCCAATGTTGTTGATTATGATTTAAAAATTAATTATGATGATGAACATTTATCAAAAGAAAAGACTATAACCATTAATATAACTGGTAAGGGTTATCAATATATTGTTTTACCAGATAATAAAAAAGATAATTCAACTAGTATTAATTATAAAGTTACTAAAAATGGAGATTATTCTTTTATAATATATGATGTTAATGATAATTATCAAGAAAAAACGATAACTATTAAAAATATTGATGATATTGCTCCAGTAGGAACTTGTACCGCCACTTTTAAAAAGATGATATTAAATGTTTCGGTTGATGCTAAAGATAGTGGTGGAATTAAAAATTATAAATATTATGTTGGAACTAATGAAGCATTAAGTGATAAAAATACCTTTGAATATGAATCAATGTTTAATAGTAATAGTCTTCCTACTATTCAAGTCGAAATCTTTGATAAAGCTGATAATAGTACCAAGATTAAATGCTCAAGTACTGATAAAACTGTTTTAAAAGTCGTTAAAGATGTGAATGGTTATAATTGTCTAGAGGGATTTGTATGCTATAAGCAAAAAGATTATAGTACAACGTATCAAGCAACTGGTGATGGACCTGGTCCGGTATCTAGAAATGGTTGTCTTCCAACGTCATTAGCTATTATTGCAGCTGGTTTTGGGTTGAAAAGCAAAAATAATGAAGTATATACACCACCAACCCTTATTAATGAGATAATATATCCTGACGGGAGAGTATGGGGTTACTCTACTTTTGAGAGAATTGAGTATGTTGCTGATAAATTAGGTTTGAAAGTTCAAAGTTATAATAAAATAAAAGCCAGTATTGAGATATTAAAAACAGAATTGCGTAAAGGAAATTTGATTGTCTTTAACGTTCTGGGTGGATGTTATAGTACTGGAGCTCATTATTTAACTATTATTGGAATTAATGATAATGATGAAATATTTGTTTCTGATCCTTGGTCTAAAACCACAACTTCGATGGCGAAAACTTGTAAAGTAAATACATGGTCAAGCATTGAAGAATTTAGAATTAAAGGTGAACCTTTGTATTTTGCTGTTATTAGTAAAAAATAAAAAATCAAAAAAGTTTAAACAATAACTTTTTTGATTTTTTCATAAGATATATTTTTAAATGTTGGTAATAGTTTTTCTTTAACAATCGCTTCAATGATTAATTTATCATGATATTCTTTTTTTAAAATAATAGTATCTTTTAAGAGATAATTAATTTTATCACTATTTTGATATTCTTCATTTATTCTTATGATATAGGCAATTTCTTCTTCTTTGATATTATCAGTAATAATATTTTTTATTGTAGTAGAATAGGCTTTTATTAGACCATTACTTCCTAATTTTATTCCACCAAAATATCTTACAACAATTGCTAAAATATAATTTAAGTTATTTCTTTCTAAAAGTTCTAAGATGGGCTTTCCAGCTGTACCAGCCGGTTCTTTATCATCACTACATTTTTTTTCGTTATCTAAAATATAGGCATAACATATATGGGTAGCATCATGATATTCTTTTTTAGTTTCTTCTAAAAAGGTTTTTATTTCTTCTTTAGTGTAAACTTTTTTGACAAATCCAATAAATTTTGATTTATTGATAATTATTTTATTTTCTTGATTATTTATTAATATTTTCATATACATCATCTAAATTATAAAAAAAAGAAAACAAATTGTCAAATAATATGATATAATCTAAAAGGAAGGTGAAAAATGAAAATAATAGAAACAATTATATTAGGAATTATTCAGGGGATTGCGGAGTTTTTACCAATATCAAGTAGTGCACATTTGATTATTTTCCGTGATGTTTTTGGCATAGGTAGTTTCATATCAGGAGATATGGAAATGAGTTTTGATATTGCTCTTCATTTTGGGACATTTTTAGCGATTTTGGTTTATTTCTTTAAAGATTTTTGGAAAATGTTAATTAAGGGATTTACTAAAGGAACTAAAGATAGCGATGGTAAAATGATGTGGATGATTGTTGTAGCAACTATTCCTGCCGCTATTGTAGGTGTTTTATTAGAAGAAAAAATTGATGAATTAGTTCGAACAAATTATGTTTTAATTGCTCTTGCTCTTGCAGTTATGGGTATTATTATTAAATACTGTGACAAACTAAATAGTGAAGAAAGATCTGTTAAAGATATGACATTTCGTGATGCTCTTTTAATTGGTTGTGCTCAAGTTTGTGCTCTTATTCCAGGTTTCTCTCGAAGTGGTACAACAATATCGATGGCAAGAGTTTTAAAAATAAATCGTAGTGATGCAGCGAAATTTTCTTTCTATTTGTCAGCTCCTGTTGTTTTAGGAGCAGTGGCAATTAAAGTACTTAAAGGGGAAATGCTTTCTTTAATTACTTATGATGTGGCTACCTTTGTTATTGGTGTATTAATTAGTTTTGTTGCTGGATTATTGTGTATTAAATTCTTATTAAGTTATATTAAAAAGCATGATTATAATATTTTTATGTGGTATCGACTTGTTTTAGCCCTTATTGTTTTAATTGTTTTGTTCTTTAAATAATTAGAATAAAGTTCTAGTTATGAAAAAAATGAGAAGGAGTATTTCCAAAAATAATAAAAAACAATGAAGATGTGTAAAATTGAAAATGGTAATTATACTTTGATATAAAGTGATAATTGATAAAATAGAGATAATGATGTTATGTAAAAGACTATTACGTCTTTTTATACGACATGCTGGACAATAACAAAAAAGTCCGTGGCCGTTTTTCTTGAACATATTTTTTCACCATTGTATTCTATGAAATAAATGAAAATTAGTGTAGAAAATGAGGCAAATATGAAGAAGAAAAAAAGAAAGATTAAATATAAAAATGTAGTTATAATGTTTGTAGTTATTATTGGAATTATTTTCATGATAAATAATTTTGGAAAAGCAAAGCAAGAAAATGATAATAAAGGTGATATTCCTTCTTTTGTTGGTAAAAATCTTGAAGAATTATCTCTTTATGCTGATAAAAATAATTATTTAATAGATTCAACAGAGGAATATAATAATGAATATGCTAAAGGAGTTATTATTGAAAGTTCATATATAGATAACAAAATATATGTTAAAGTATCAAAAGGAGCAATAGATAAAGATGTTTATCGTGAAAAAGCTGTAAATGAATTAGGTAAAGTTCCGATTATGATGTATCATGGAATTATTGATACTGAAGAGAATAAATATACTGGTGGTAATGTTGATAAGGATGGATATAATCGAACAAGTAATGCTTTTAGAAATGATTTAGAATTTTATTATAATAATGGTTATCGAATGATAAGACTTAATGATTATGTTAATGGTATTATTGATGTACCTTTAGGATTAAGTCCAATTATTATAACTTTTGATGATGGAAATAAAAATAATTTTAATGTTTTAGGAAGAAATGATGATGGTTCATTAGAAATTGATCCAAATTGTGCTGTGGGTATTTTGGAAGAGTTTAAGAAAAAACATCCTGATATAACGGTTACTGCTACTTTCTTTGTCATGGAAGGATTATTTAATCAAAAAGAATATAATGAGGAAATCTTAAATTGGTTAGTTAATCATGGATATGATGTTGGAAATCATACGACAACGCATCCGGATTTTACCACAATATCAACTGCCAAAACTCAGGAAGTTGTGGGTAAGATGTACCAAAAATTAGATAAAATTTTAAAGGATAAATATGTTAAAATAATTGCACTTCCATTTGGATCACCATATAAAATAACTCATAGTAATTATCCATATATTATTAAGGGAGAATATGATGGCATTCCTTATGAAACAGAGGCTATTTTAAGAGTAGGATGGGAACCAGAGGTATCACCATTTGATACAAGTTTTGATAAATCTTTTTTGAAAAGATGTCGGGCATATGATAATAATGGTAAGGAATTTGATATTCAAATGGTTTTTAAAAATTTAGAGAAGAATAGATATATTTCGGATGGGGATAAAGAACTCATTGTAATTAAAGAAAATGATGAGAAAAAGTTGAATAATACCTATCAAAATGTATTAGCGTATTAGGAGTAAAAATGAAAAAAATATTAGTAACTGGTGGTTTAGGATTTATTGGAAGTCACACCGTTGTTGAATTAATCAACAATAAATATGATGTGGTTATTATCGATAACTTATCAAATTCCAATATTGATGTTTTAAATAAATTAGAAACTATTACTGGTAGAAAGATTTCTTTTTATCAAGAAGATGTTTCTAATAAAGAAGCTTTAAGAAAGATTTTTGCACAAGAAAAAATCAATGGGGTTATTCACTTTGCTGGTTATAAGGCCGTAGGGGAGAGTGTTAGTAAACCTTTGATGTATTATCGTAATAATATTGATAGTACTTTATCTCTTTTAGAAGTAATGGAAGAGTATGAGTGTTATAATCTTATTTTTTCATCAAGTGCAACTGTTTATGGTAATCCTAAAAGTTTACCAATTAAGGAAGATTTTTCCCTTAGTACCACGAATCCATATGGAACAACCAAATTGTTTATTGAACATATATTAAATGATGTATATATTAGTAATAATAAGTGGAATATTACTATTTTGCGTTATTTTAATCCAATTGGAGCTCATAAATCAGGTTTGATTGGTGAAAATCCTCGGGATATTCCCAACAATTTGATGCCTTATATTATGAAAGTTGCTACGAAAGAACTAGATGAACTTAAAGTATTTGGAAATGATTATCATACTAGTGATGGTACAGGGGTTAGAGATTATATCCATGTTGTTGATTTAGCTTATGGACATGTTTTGGCTCTTAAAAATTCCATTTCTGGTGTTAAAATATATAATTTAGGAACTGGAAAGGGAACTAGTGTATTAGAGCTACTTCATACCTTTGAAAGAGTTAATGGGGTTAAAATACCCTATAGAATTGTTGAGAGAAGACCTGGAGATATTGATGCTTGTTTTGCTTCATGTGATAAAGCTTTTAAAGAACTAGGTTTTAAGGCAAAACATAATATTGAAGAAATGTGTTTGGATGCTTACAATTTTATAAAAAAAAATACTAATTAGTATTTAAAGAAAGAATACAGGACCATTTTGGTTAGTATTTTTTTTATTATCAGGTTGATTAGAAGGGGAAACATTAGCTTCTTCTTTTTGGTCATTTTTAAGAGCGTTGACCATTCTAAACATTGTTTTAGCATTATTATATATTGGTTTTATTTGATAATATACTGGTATTGCTTGATTAATAACATTTAAGGTTTTTTGAGTATTATTTAAAAGGTTGGACCAATTAATATGACTTATTCCGTTTGTAATAGATGAAAATAAGCCTCTTTTTGGGAATTGGTTAATATTCATATTTTGATATGGAAAAAAGTTATTATAAAGATATGGGTTATTGTACATAACATCACCTCATTTTAGTATATGTCAATTTTATTTATTTGGTATTAAAAATCTTTACATTCATTCTTTTTTTTATTAAAATGATATTAGGTGATAACATGGGAAAGATAATAAAAAAAGTTATAATTGTTATTGCAGTAATAGGTTTACTTCTTTTAGGTTATTTTCTTTTTCTAAAAAAGGAAAATAAAACAGTATATGAACTTAAAGAAGAGGAAATGGTTAGTAAGGCTAAAGAATATGTCATAAATCATCCTTTTAATAATGGTAAAGAAGTATACTTAGATGTTAATAAATTAGGAATTGATGTTGGTGATAGTTGTCAAATAATATCTGGGGTAATTTATAATGGCCAAAATTATACTCCATATCTTGTATGCGATGAATATCGAAGTAATGTTATAAATCAGAACGATAAGATAGAAAGTTATATTCATTTAAATGGTGATGAAATAATGATTATACCAGAAGGAATAAGTTTTATTGATCCGGGTTATACTAGTAATTTCTCTTTGAATATTTATGGACAAGTTCAAGAGGAAGAGGGAATATATAATTTATATTATAATATTCCTAATAGTGATAATACAGCCATGCGAAAAGTTATTGTTATTAATTCTGATCCGATAAAACGTTTATTTCCAACTTTAACTTTACAGGGAGATCCGGTAGTTTATGTTGTGGAAAATAAAGCATATAATGATGAATTATGTACTGCTAATGATTATTTAGATGGTGATATTTCTAATAAAATTATTGTACAAGGAAATGTTGATACTAGTAAAATAGGAGAATATACGCTTAAATATATTGTTACAAATTCTAAAGGATATACCAATAGTATTACAAGAATAGTTAATGTTGTTAGTAGTGAAAGTGAGTTATTTATTTCTTCATCTCTTAAACCAAGTTCTTTAACTAATAAAGATGTAACAATATCTTTAAATATTAGTAGTGATGATTATGAAAAAATAGTATATCCAGATGGTAGTGAGGGAAGAGAGTTAGAATATGTTGTCCATGAAAATGGTGTTTATCATTTTTCTGTTTATGATAAACTCGCAAGAGTTATTGAAAAAGATATTGAAGTAACAAATATTGATAAAACCAAACCTAAAGGAACGTGTCAAGCAACAATATATTTTGATCGAACTGAAGTTGAAGTAACAATAACATCTAAAAATTTGATTAAATCTTATCAATATGATTTAAATAATAAATTATCTGGGGTACTTGATGTAAATAAATATATTGGTGAAAAATTAGATCCTAAAACAGCTAAAGTTAAAGTAAAAGTTAAAGATGTTATTGATAATGAAAGTGAAATTAATTGTACTATCGTTGATGAATCAGTACGTAAAGTAGTAACAGATTCTAATGGAAAAAATTGTCTTGAAGGATATATTTGTTATGTTCAATTTGATTTTACAAATGGAGATAGATATCCATTTTGTCCTATAGATGATTTAAATACATGTGGAAGTATTGCAAGAACTGGATGCTCGATTACCTCTCTTGCTAACGCTGTCTCAGTATTTGGATTAAAAAGTAGACTAGGTAATGCTCATACACCATATACTCTTTGGGATGAAGTATATCCAATTAATAACAAAAATGTGGGTTCTTGCTGGGGCGGATGTTCTGCATGGCAAAAAATTCGAACTGCTGCTAAAACACTAGGATTATCAGCTTCATCGATAACTAGGCTTGATAATACTACTGCAAATGCTTTAAAAGAGCATTTGAAAAAAGGTTATCCGGTTATTTTACATGCAGGTAAGGGACCATATGCAAGTGGTAACGGCCATTATTTATCGTTATTAGGAATTCGTGATGATGGTTATGTCTTCTTATCAGATTCAGCTAATAGAAGTGGAACTGCTAATCCGCGAAATAATAGTTATATAGTTGACACATGGGTTTCAGTTGATCGTTTAATTAGTGGACATGTTGATTATTATGTATTAATTGGCCCAAAAGGAATGTTTTAAAGAGTAAACAATAATGGTTTACTCTTTCATTTAGCCATAAATAATTTCCTCAAAAAGTATTGATTACCGCTATTAATTATGTTAAAATAGCATTATAGGAGATGTGGATATGTATAGTGATGATTATGATGATAATGAAGAAGAAACAAGTCAAAGTTCTAGCGGAATTCAAGAGTTCTATAATAACAACAAAAAGTTAGTTTGGATTCTTGGCGGAATAATTGTTTTTGTTTTATTTGCTTGGTTATTTACTAGTTGTGGATCTAGTTCAGTTGAAGAAACACCACCTGAACCACCAGAAATAACATTAAATCCTGAGGTTTTACCGGTTGAAGTAGGTTATTCTGATACAATAAAAGCAACTGTAACGAGTGATACTAATCCTAAAATTGAATGGAAAAGTGATAATCCTGCTATTGCTAAAGTAGATAGTAATGGTCGAGTAACAGGAGTTAGTTTAGGAACAACAAACATTACAGCATTTTATAAATATAAGGGTAATGATTCTAAAGAACATGTAGCTGAAAAAACATGCGTTGTAATGGTTGGCGAAGGAAACCAAGAAATGAAATTAACGGGCATTAGCTTTGGTGATGGAGATTTATTAATAAGCAAAGGTAATACTTATAGTGAATTAGACAGTAATTTAATAAAAAAACCAAGCAATGGTTATGTTTCAAAAAAAGAATATCATAGTAGTGACTCAAATGTTGTATCTATTGATGAAGAAGGTGTTATTGAAGCAATTAAGGAAGGTAATGCGACAATAACAGTTAAAGTAAATGATACCTATGAAGCAAATATTGATGTTTATGTACTAAAAGAAAATATTAAAACTGAGATTATTACTAATCCAAAAGATATTAATTTTACAAAGGAAGTAGAAAAAATAAAAATAGGTGATGAAGTAAAACTATCATATAAATATACACCAAATGATGCTAGTACGAAATACTTAACCTTTTCAAGTAATGATGAAACTATTGTTACAGTGAATTCAATTGGGGAAATAAAAGGTTTGAAAAAAGGTACAGCAACAATTACTGTTGAGACAATTAATAAACACAAGGATAGTATTTTAATAGAAGTAGAAGAAAGTATTATTGATGTAGCAAGTATTAGTGTTCCTATGGAAACCATTAATATATATGTTGATGGATCTTACTCATTAGTACCTACTGTTACTCCGGCAGATGCAAGTAACAAAGCATTGTCATATACTGTAGATAATGCATCTATTGCTAGTGTTCAACCTAGTCAAGGAGGAACTAGTGCAACAGTTTATGGCCTTGCTCAAGGAAGAACAACTATTACGATAAAAAGTAATAATAATGTTACAAAACAAGTTACGGTAGTTGTTACCGGTGGTAGTTCTCAAACTAGTCCTCCAAGTTATTATGAAGACCCTTGCAGTCCTAGTAATAAAGGATATAAAATAGATTCTAGTACTAAAAATGTTGTTAACACTTATAATGCATCGTTAGATTCCAAGGAAATAAAAGCTGGCCCATCAACTATAACCTTTACTTCGCTTAATGGTGGTAATGTAACTCTTCGTGTTTGTGATTATATACATGGTAAAACTAAATGTAATCCAGATACAGATGGACAAACGATTAGTGGTACTGGTCAATATACTATCAATGGTGATGGTGTTCATGATATCCTAATTAAGGAAGTAGGTAAAAATTGTACTTTGACATATTATATGAATCTATCTGGATCAAGTAGTAGCGAATCTGAATCTAGCAGTGATGGTTTTACTGTTACTGGTGGATATAATAGTCGTGAGGAAGCTAGCAAAGATGGTAACAAAATAACAAGTACACAAAAAAGCTTTACTGTAAGTAATCTAACTGGTAAAGTTAAGTCAGTTCATTATTGTGTTGCAAAAGCTGGTAGTTTAGTGTGTATAGATGGCCCTGAAATTAGTGGTACAAAGAGTATTAGATTCGATGGTGAAGGGGAATGGAAAGTATTTTTCCGAGGATATGATTCAAGTGGTAATAAAGTGAGTGAAATAATTCGATATATTACTGTAGGAACAAATACAAGCAGTACAGAAAGTACACCAACAACAATGACCATTACAGCAGGAGCTCCACGAATTGCTACTGCAATGCTTGTTGGTAAATATATCATTCTTCCTACATCTTCGTCTCAAAAATTTAATCATGTAATAGCCTGTGTTGGATTGAATGGCAGCAGTTGTAATTTAAATAAAAATCTTCCAAGTATTAGTGGTAAATCATGTTACAATGGTAGTTATTATAAGCCTTATAATAGTGGTACATGTTACATGTATTTCCCGGAAACATATAGTAAAGATTTTTGGTTTGATATTGATGCTCTTGATGAATGGAATAATGGTAATCTTTCTCGAAAAGAAATAGTATTTGAATATGCAGTATTTTATAATAACACTGCTCAAGGATTTACTAGTAATATTCCTGTTTCAAAAACCGTTAAGTTACGTATAAAAAATAATGATACTACTGATTATACTAAATGGAGTATTGCAATAATTAATTAAAAAAGTGTATAAATAAAAATACTGGAATGATTTATCCAGTATTTT
>CAMNBS010000013.1 GCA_946533175.1 uncultured Clostridia bacterium | reverse complement strand
GTGATAAGTTCTTTTAAACATATCGACTAAATTTACTTCTAATAAATCATATTTTTCCATAAGATTTTGCAAATCTCGTTTTAAAGTTTGAATATCACAAGATATATATATAATATATTTAGACGAAATTCTTTTTAAATATTCACGAGTTTTATTATCTAATCCACATCTTGGAGGATCTACAATAACTAAATCAATATTACTAAAATTATCAATATAATCTTCAACTTTTCCGTTAATAACTTTGATATTATGAATATTATTTCTTTTAATATTTTCTAAAGCATTTTGACAAGCTTCTTTATTTACTTCAACAGCAATAACATTATCAACTTTATCACTTATTAATATTCCCCAAAGGCCAGTGCCACTATATAAATCTAAAACTTTTTGAATTTGTACTTTTTGAATAAATCGATTTATGATTTCCAAAATATGCTGTAATCCCTCTAAATTAACTTGAAAAAATGCTTTACTTGTAATTATAAAATCTTTTCCATTTATTTTTTCAATTAAATATCCATCACCTTTAATAAGCTTGTTATTATAAATGATTGTATCAACATAATTAAGTTTTTGTAAATTATCTTCTGTTATATTTCCATTAATATTTAACAAGAGTTTTTGATTGTTAGCTTTAATAATTATTTCTCCAGACTGTTTAAAAGAAATACTACTAATATCTTTAATAACCATATTGATTAAATCATGTACTAAATAACAATGATTAATTCTAATTACTTTATTAGTTCCTTCCTGATAATAGCCAACATCATTACCTATATAATGTAAAGTACATTTATTTCGATAATTAAGTTTTTCAGTTGCATAAAAATGATCACATCTTCCAAGCACTTCACAAGCTTTATTTATTTTAAATTGTTTTTCTACTTCATAATTTGTATGTAAAAATTGACATCCTCCACATTTTTCATAAAAAGGACAAATACTTGGTATTCTATCTTTACTCTCCTTAATTATTTTATTAATTTTTGCTTCTGAATAATTTTTCTTCAAATTAGTTATTATTACGTCAACAATTTCTCTAGGTAAAGCATTTTGTACAAAAACAATTTTGTCATTATCTTTCGCAATACCACGACCAAAATGATCAAATTTTATAATTTCTAATTTCATAAATATCTCCACATACCATTATATCTTATTTTTGATAAAGTGTATATTATTAACCAAAAAAACAATAATAATATTGGTGAAGTATATGAACTTATTAAACCAAATTAAAGAAAAAACTAATAATATTCAAGATTTAATCAATAAAAAAATCAAAATTAATGATACTATAATTAATATTTTATCTATTGAAACCATTACCAATAGTGAAAGAATTAACGATTTTATTCTTCGTAAATTATCATCTATTCCAAAAGAGGAAGATATATTTACATATTTATATAATCATCTACCTTGTATTAATATCAGTAAAACAGATAATGTTAATGAAATTATTAATTATTTAATGAATGGATTTACAATAATAATTATTCATAATCAAGCATTATCTATTGAAACAATTGGAATGTTATCCCGTTCTATATCTTCTTCGGAATACGAAAAAACAATTACTGGGCCAAAAGATAGTTTTATTGAACATTATAATACTAATATTGGACTAATAAGAAAAAGGATTAAAACTAATAAATTAAAAATCGAAACTATGAATATTGGAAAGTATACTAATACCAAAATAGGTGTAATGTATATTAATGATATTGCTAAAGAGCAAATAAAAAATACAATCATTAATAATTTAAAAAAAATAAATCTTGATGGCATTATTGATTCTAGCTATTTAAAAAAATATTTAAGTAAAAGTAAAAGTCTTTTTCCTACAATTAAAGAAACAGAAAGACCTGATTTAGCATCTCAAGCCTTACTGGAAGGAAAAATAATTATAATTACGGATAATAGTCCCAATATTTTAATTTTACCAAGTTTCTTTATTGATTATTTTCATACTAGTGATGATTATTATCAAAAAAATATCAATATCACTTTTATTCGAATTATCAGGTTATTGGCTTTAATAATATCTTTATTACTTCCAAGCTATTACATTGCTATTACAACTTTTAACGTTGATTTTATACCAATTAATTTATTAGTTAATTTCATTTCTCAAAGAACTAATGTTCCTTTTCCTGCTTTTGTTGAAGCATTTATTATGATTTTGTCTTTTGAAATATTAAGAGAAAGTGATATGCGCATTCCCAGTTCAATGGGAACAGCCATAAGTATTTTAGGTGGTCTTGTATTAGGAGATGCTGCAGTAAGTGCGGGAATTATTTCTCCTATTATGATTATTGTTATTGCTATCAGCGCTATTTCATCATTAGTATTCCAATCTATTGAAGTTATTAATGCTATTCGTTATTGGCGATTTATTCTAATTATTTTATCGTCCATCTTTGGTTTATATGGGATTTTTATTGGTTTTATCTTAATACTTACTAATTTATCTAATACTCAAAGTTTAGATAAAGATTATCTATATCCTTTTGCCCCAATTAATATTGAAGAACAAAAAGATGGTTTTATAAAAACCAAAAATAAAACATTAAAGAGAAATCCTCTCTTAACAAATAATAAAATTAGAGGTAATACATGAAAAAAATATTTTTATTAATTATTCTTTTATTTACTGGTTGTACTAAATATAGTGATTTAAATGATTTAGCTATAATCAAAAGTATCGGAATTAGTCGTAATAATGAATATACACTATATGCTGAAATAATCGAAGAAATAGATAATAATGACCCTAAAATGCAAGTCATAAAAACAAAAGCTAAAGATATCTCTACTCTTTTTAAAAATATTAAACTTCAAGTTAATAAAGAAATATTTCTATCGCATATTGATTTAATTCTTTTAGATTTTAGTTTAAAAAATGATGATTATAATGAAATAATTCATTATTTCCTAAGTAATAAAGAATTTCGTAATGATTTTTTATGTATTTTTTCTTCAAACATAGAAGAAGTACTTAACAACTCAAAATATGATGAAATAGAAGAATTAATTATTACTAATCAAGAAAGTAAAAATGTAATTAATATTTCTTTTGAAGAAGTAATTAAAAACTTTTTAGATAAACATGCCTTTAGTCTTTCTAGTGTTATTTATAAAAATAATACCATTACTTTTGATGATAATTACACTTTTCATGACAATCAAATAGAGAGGATTGATGATGTTGAAAAAAATTGAAATATATCTTTTATCATTTATTTTAAACGAAGCAATATACCTACTTTTCTTTTTAAAAACAAATATTTCGAATCTTTTATTAGGAACAATTATTTCATTAATTTTTATCTTTGTTTTATCTAAAATAAAAATAACTAAAGTTTATGAGATAATTTTACTTATTCTCGCATTAGCTATGGCGATTATTACTTTATCCCAAATAACTAATTTCATTACTTATAATTTATTAAAAAACTATTCTTCCGTTTGGATATATTTATCATTTTTAATATTAAGTATTTATCTTGCTTATCTAGGATATCATACTTTTATTAAATCACTAGAATTAGCCAGCTATTTTTATTTATTCTTAAAAATAGTTACTTTTTTTCTAATTATCTTTTACTTTAAAATTTCAAATTTTAACAATATTACAAACGAACTACATGTAAATCAAAGTTTTTTAATTTTTGCCGTATTTAATACTTTTATTTTTCTTGCCATAAAATATTTAACTAATTATTCTTTAAATAAAAAAATATATTCCTTTTCTTTGGTAAATTTTCTTTCCATCAAAATATTAATTATTGGAATTATGGGAACAACGCTTTTTCATCTTTATGAATATCCTTATGTAAATATTTTAAAAAGAATTAAATATCTTGATTTTATTGAAAGAATGGAAGGAATTTTATCTTTTCAATATCTAATATCTTTTTTCTTTTTATCAAGTTTCATAATTTTATTAATTAAAACATTGATACAAAGAATTTTAAAAAGAAAACCATCATAGTTTTCTTTTTATGTATTACTTGTTACGGTACAAGAATACCCAATATTTTTATAATAATTGCCATTATTATCTATGTTGTTAACTAAATTATTTAAATCCGATGATATTGTATTATTTGAATCCATTATTATTTTAAAACTCGTATAATCTTTTTCAGCATTATAAATACCTACAGTATTTTTTTTCAATATATTAAGAAAATTAACATTTTCTACTATTTCAGCTTCATCGCCTAATTCTTCATTCATCGCATAATTTCCACGAATAATATATTCTAAACTATATACCTTTCCATTGAAAAAAGCCGTATTAATAGTTTCATTTTCCCGAATGCAATTAAACATTTGAATAATGTCTTTTTTCTTATCTACTTTGGTCTCACTATATAAATCACTAAAATAGTTTTGTAAAACAAAGGGCACAAATAAAAGAATAACTAATAATATTAATGATATTGTTAATAAAACTTTCTTCATATATTTTCCTCTATTATAATAATATCATATTTTTTTTCTTTTTACAAAAAAAAGTTTAATTCATAAACTTCTTCTTTTCGTTTTACTAGATTTTTTACATATCATTTCAAATAATGTTTTTAAATCTTCTTCTTTAATCATTAATAAGGTATTTTCTAAATATATTGGAGTTTTACGTTTTTCTAAAAGTTTTTCTCCTAAAAATGAACCTACTAAATATTTTAAATTATCAAAGTTTTCAAGATTTTCTCTTTCTAAAAGCATACTACTATCATATCTTTTTTGAAGTTGATTAGCTTGGTAATAAAAGCATGTATCCCACAAATACTGAATAAATAATTTCTCTAGTAATTTTGATGGTATTTCACTCTTTATCTTTTCTTTAACAGTAAGATGTTCTTCTAATTTTATATTACCAAGATAACAATAATAAGCATGTCCTAGTTCATGTACTAAAACCATTAAATCATGAATATTATGTAATTTATTGACAAAAATAATAGTTTCTGGTCCATCAGCTGATATTATAAAAGTATTACCTAATGATTCTTTATTTCTCATTGTCTTAAAAATAATATGATTATTATGTAACATATTTTTATAAAAAAGATACAATTCAATACTAACACTTTTCAAAAAAGATTCTAAAATATAATTTATTAATTCTTTGGTTAAGGGAATATTCCTTTTTTTGAAAGAACCTTTTTTATCAATTTGAATAGTATCTTCTAAATAATCAATGTTATCAATAACATACTGACTTTGATAAATATCTGAAATATTTGCATTAATTCTTAACAAATTCAATTCTTTAGGAGTTAAAGAGGTCATTATTCTTGAATAAAGAGTACGTACTATTTCATCATTAGGATATTCTATTTTAAGCCAATGAAAAAATTGAATAATATAACTTTTCACATCATAATTATTACTACTCAAAAAGGTTAAATACATCGACCTAATAATGTTACTTAATTCTTCATTCATTATCTTTCCTCTTTTTTATAAATAAGTGCTAAACACTCATTAAATCACTTTCTTTACCTTCAACCTCATCATCAATTTTCTTATTATATTTATTAATAATATTTTGAATATCACTTTCTAATTTTTTTTCTTGATCTTCTGGCAATTCACTTGTTTTAATTAAATCCATTCCATCACGTCTAGCATTACGAACAGCAACTTTACTTTCTTCAGCCATGGCTTTTACTTGGCGAACAAGATCACGTCTTCGATCCTCCGTAAGAGGTGGTATTACAATACGAATACTTTCCCCATCATTATTGGGTGTATAACCCAAATTAGCTTCATATATAGCTTTTTCTATTCCAGATAAAGCTCCACGATCAAATGGTTTAATTAATAATTGTCTTGCTTCTGGAACAGAGATATTCGCTAAACTCTTTAATGGTGTTAAAGCACCATAATAATTAACCATAACTTTGTCAAGACTGCTAGGATTTGCTCTACCTGTACGAACTGTTTTAAATCTTTCTAATAAACTATTTAAAGCTTTTTCACAACCTTCTTCAACTTCATTTAAAATTTCTTCTTCCATAATTTCTCTCTTTCTAATTATATTCTATATATTTTTTAATAAATATGCAAGTTAAATCATATTTTTTCGCGTAAATACTTGGATATCCTTATTAATATAAAGTTCAATGGTACATTCAGCAACAATTTTAATAAAACCAAGACCATTTATCACTAAATCTTCACCATAGCGAACCGAAACACATCGTCTTGTTAAATCAGTCATAGTTTTATTTCTATACATACATCGATGAATTTTTATTTCATTAGGAATATAAAAAGTTAAACTATTTCGATCCCCTTCTAGATAGTTTAGGCGCATAATATCTCCTATTAATAAACATTGTTTTGGCATTAATTGATATGTTTTAGCTTTAATTTCTTTTTTACTATTCAGTTTTTTATACATTTTTCGATCAACATAATTAATAATGTTACTACTATCTACAATTCCAGGAGTATCAATAAGCGTTAATTCATCATTAATTGGAATCACTATTTTATTTAAGGTCGTTGAAGGAAGTGGGGCAATAGTAAGCTTTGTATCACCATCACCATAATTTTTTATGAATTTACTAATTAAACTACTTTTTCCAGCATTTGTATAACCAACAACATATACATTTTTACTTCTTTGCCAACGTCTAATTTTGATTAATAATAAATCCATATTAAGATTCTTTTCACTACTAACAATAATAATATCTTGATAACCTAATTCACGTTTTTTTAAATATTCAATTATTTTTTCATCTTTAACACTAAGAGGTAATAAATCTCTCTTATTCAAGACTAATAATATATCATTATTCGTTAATCTACGCATTTTTTCTAAATCATATGGTAAATTTAAAATATCAACAACATATAAAACTAAGTCTTTTGTTTTATTAATATTTTCAATAATTTGTTCATAATCAATAATCGTGCTAGAAACACTTTCATATTCGCCATAATTCTTTACTCTAAAACAACGCATACATAATTCATTTTCTAAATTAGTAGTAAACCCAATATTTAATATATTTTCATCTTGTAATTTAATTCCACAACCAGCACAGTATTTACTTTTCATAATACTCACCCTTCTTAAACTTTATTCTCTTCATAATTACTTTTTCTATCAAACGGTTAAAATAAGTTATCTTTAAATCATTTTTACCTAATGGATCAACTAATATTGTTAATACACCTATTCTATTTCCTAATAAAATATCCGTAATCATTTGATCGCCAATCAAACATACTTCTTGAAAGTTAACTTTATCTTTTTCTAGCATTTTTTTTAACTTTTTAGTTGGTTTTCGCAGATTAGCATAATAATCACATTTTAATATTTCACTAACCGTCTTTACTCGCCGATTAATATTATTACTGGCAATAATAACTCTGAAATCTTTTAATAATTTATTTATTAAGTCAATTACCTCTTTACTAGGAATATTTTCATCAACTTTAACAATAGTGTTATCTAGATCAAAAATAATAATCTTAATTCCTCTTTTTTTTAATGACGAATAGTCAATATCCAAAATACTTTTTTTATACATCAATGGTCTAAACATTTCCATTATATCACCTAGTGTAATTATATCAATTTATTAAAAACTTATCAATAAATCCCTTTTATATTCTTAATACTTTACAAAAAAAACAAAAGGTCTTATACTATTGGCGAAAGGAGATATTTGCAAATGGATATAGTAATGAATGAAGAATCATTTCGTCTTTTATGTCAAGAATTAAGAGACGCAATTGTTATAAAAAAAGACTCTAACATCGGAATAATGGGAAATGCTGATAATAACATTTTTAATATTGCTTGCGATATTATTGATGACAGTGAAGGAGTAATTCAAATAGATAATGAAATAATTCGAGGATTATTTGAAGAAATATTGGAAATTGCCCATAGAATAAAACATTATTCACTTTTATGTACAAATAGACTATTATTAATGCAAAAAACTCGTGATTATCAAAAATTAACAGATATTAAGCAAGACTTTTTTGCTCATAAAAAAATGCTAATAACAGCTTATCAAGAGGCATTAGAGGTTACTGAAAAAGTACTAAATTTAGGAAGAAAAAAATAACTACAATCACATGAACCTCGTTTCTATTTTATCCAAGAAACGGGGTTCAATTTAAAATTGTAGTTATTTTTCATTTTCTCTTAAATATTGATACAATTCTTTAGCAGTATCCTTTGGTAAAACTCGGGCTAAATCATCGACACTAGCTTCTTTTATTTTCTTTAAAGATGAAAACTCTTTTAATAAAGCTTTTCTTCTCGCTTCTCCTATTCCAGGAATTAATTCTAAAATACTAGAAAGCATTCCCTTGTTTTTTATTGTCCTGTGATAAGTAATAGCATATCGATGGACTTCTTCTTGAATATTCGCCAGATACAAAAATAAATTACTATGTGAATCTATCGTTATTTCATTTAAATTTTGATCAATAATTGTGCTTGTTCGATGATGAATATTTTTCTTTAATCCAATAATATTTATTGGTAAGTTTAATTCATCTATTATTTCTTTCACAACTCGAACTTGCATTTCACCACCATCAACAACAATTAAATCTGGTAAAAGACCATTTTCCATTAATAAACGATAATATCTTCGATAAACTACTTCGCGCATAGCAGACAAATCATCTTTAACATTGACATCAACTTTATACTTTCGATACTCTTCTTTAAGGGGAAGAAAATTATTAAAAACAACCATACCACCAACATAATAAGTTCCGAATAAATGAGAGTTATCAAAAGATTCCATTCGACTAACTTTATCAACATTTAATAATTTTCGTAAGTCTTCTATTGCTTCCATTCGCTTATGTTCATTTTTAGTTAATTCTTGCTCTTTTTCTTCTAGATAAATTTTTGCATTTTCTTCCGCTAAATCCAAAAGTTTTTTTATGTCGCCTTTACTACGTGTTTCAACTTTAACATTTAAATAATTACTTAATAATTCATGATCAATAAAATCTGGTACAAATACTTCTTTACTTAATAAGTTTTTCTCATAAAATTTAATGATAAACTCCATTAAAGCATCTTCTTTATCACCAAAAGTATTAATTATTTTTTTCTCTCGACCAAAAAGAGTACCTCCTCTGATAAAGAAAACGGTTATTGATAAATAATTATTACTTTGATAGCAGTTAAATAAATCAAAATTATAATCTCTATTTAAGACAATTACTTGATTTTTCAAAGTAATTCTAATATCCTCAATCATTTTTTTATATTCTAATGCTTTTTCAAAGTTTAAAGCATGTGAAGCATTATCCATTTTTTCATTTAATCTTTTAATTAAAATTTCAGAATCTCCATTTAAAAAAGCCTTAATTTCTTTAACCATTGCACTTAATTCATCTTCATTAACTTTCTTTTCACAATAGCCAAGACATTCACCTAAATGATAATATAAGCATACCTCTTTTTTTAATTTTTCACATTTTCTTAGGGGATAAATTCGATTTAAAATATTAACAGTTCTTTTAGCACTACCAACATTAGGAAAAGGTCCATATAAATTATTTTTGTTTTTTTTCAGTTTGGGATTACGCACAATTTTTAATAATGGATAATTATCGTTAGTAAATTCTATATATGGATAACTTTTATCATCCTTTAATAATACATTATATTTAGGATTATATTTTTTTATTAAAGTAATTTCTAAAATTAAACTCTCAAGTTCTGAAGAAGTAACAATATATTCAAAATCAGCGATATTGGATACTAAAACTTTTGTTTTGCCAGTAACAGTTCTTGTAAAATAGCTTTTTAGTCTTCTCTTTAAATTTTTTGCTTTACCAACATAAATAATAATACCATCTTTATCTTTCATTTGATAACTACCAGGAAGTTCTGGAACAAGCGCTAATTTTTCTTTAAACATAATATCGCCTCTTTCTAATATATTATAACAAACTTCATCAAAAAAGCCACATTTAATTTATGTAGCTTTCAAACTTTTTAGCATGTGAACAAAACAATAGCAAATTTCCAACAAACATTAAATAACATAGAAGTTTAATTTGTGTCATTTGATTTTGAAAATAATAATAATTCATTCCATTTTTTACCCATGAAACCATATTCTCATCAAAAATAGTTCGTAAATCAATCATTAATATAGCTATTAATGCTAAAAAACATCCAATGTTAAAAAAAGTATTATGTCTATTTTGGTTAAAGAAAAGATTCAAAACAAATATAATTAATACTAATAATAATGGTAATGATACTAAAAAGATATTAGTTATTTGATTTCCAAAGCAATCATTCATCATTAACATAATGTATAGAGTCAAAGTAAAAATATAAAGTAATAAAATAACTTTAAGATAAAGAACTATTCGATTAATTATATTAGCCATAATTATCACCTAAATCATTTAACATACTTAAAACAATGAATGAATACACTTTATAGTTATTAACAATAAATTGATATTCTTCATTAATCGTACTTCGAATGTCATTTCGCATATCATAAGAAAAATTACAATTATTCAATAATTCTTTTTTGACATAATTAGAGTTATTAATCAAAGTTTCCATAAACTCATCATAATAACTATTGCCAGAATCGTTTTTTAATCTTTTTATCCATCCTTCATTAATTAAAGTATCAACAAAATAATTATTTAATTGATATAAATCAGTAAAATGCAATTTTTGAGAAGGCATAAGACGATATAGGCCATCACTTTTTAATTTATTAAGAACAAAAGAAAAATCTGAATACATACCATTTTTAGATATTTTAGCAATTTTAGTCTCTATTTTAAGAACATTATCTTTAAAATCATTATAATTTTTATCAATATCACTAACAGTAACGGTCTTATTTAAATGACGATAATGATGAATATTAATTATAATGTTATAAGAACTTATTACAAACAAAAGCCCACAAATTGTATATATAATAAAATCTAAATATTTTTTTGAAAAAGTTTTCATTATTTTTCCTTCAAATTAACTTGAAAATGGTAATGTCTAGCTAAATTATCGCCTACTTTATCATCTAAAGATACCTTTATAGAATAATCATAAATTCCATGACCACTTAGTGTTGCAGAATCTAAAACATTATTTTTAAGGTCACTTAAATGACCAGTTTTAATAACCATATTTTCTCTTTTTAATATATATCTTAATTCATCACGAGCAAATAAAGTTCCTTCACTACACCCATCTTTGACTTCACTTGGACTAATATCATCAAGAGTTATTTCATAATTAATAGATGAATCAAGATTATTTTTTACTCTAAAGTAATACGTTGGAATAATGTTGCTAGGATCATCGGGAGAAGCATTAACATATTCAATATTGCCACTATTAACAAGCTCCAATCGAATTGACTTACTAAGAACCTTACCCTCATAATTATCAAAATATAAATACCAAAAATAAGCAGCAATAACAATAAAAAGACAAATACTTATAAAAGCAATTTTAAAAACTGTTTTATTTTTCACCTTCAATCACCTTATCCTCTCGATTATTACCCTTTAAGTTTCTAAATATTTTGAAAATATCATAAAGAATAATTAGAAGACTTGGAATCACAATTGCAATAATCCATCCATATGAACTTACCAAGAAATATTTGATATAACCAATTTTAGGAACGCGCATAACAACTTTACCAGTTATTTGTTCGTAAGTAATTGGCGAACGATCGACAGTTGCATTATGATCTCCTTTTGTTATATAAATTGTTTTTCCATTTTCTTCCTTGATATCTACAACTCGGTGAGTAATCAAAATACCATAATATGTTTCATCCAAAGCACGATAAGTTACAACATCCCCTACTTTAATATCTTCTTTATCCGCACGTCTAATAATTACCGCATCACGTACTTTAATAATTGGCTCCATACTTCCTGATACAATAACATATGCACCATATAAAGGAGCTTGAATGTTACTTGCACGTCTTTGAAAGTCAATATAATATGCCACCAATATAATACCAACGCCAATAAAAATCACGATAATAGCATACATAATAATACTGGTTATATAATTAAAAATCCACTTAATATCTTCGAATATTCTTTTCACTTTTCACACCTTCCAACTATATATTACCATTTGCATGAACATTTATTCGAGCATTAAATGTTCTCATTAAATATTCTTCATTAACAACTTTTACATCCTCGCTAACCCACATTCTAAATGTAAAATCTTTATATCCTTTTTTCACTTCAGCACTTGTAACTGTTCCTTCATATAAAATTCGCTCTTTACCTTTATATACAGGATATTCATTATATGTCTTTATCCGTCCGTTTGGTCTAAAACAATTATTGATACCCGCTGTTCCATTAGAGAGATAAGCTTTTACCCAGTCATCTGGTAAATCACTATTAGAAAGCTTTTCTGCTGTAATTGTATACTTAACTCCAACAGCTTTTTCAGTAAATTCCAATTTAAAGTCAAAAGTTTTAAACTCACCAACTAAACTTTTACCGACTTCATCACTCATTGGAAATTGATTAATCATATAAATATGGTTACCGCGTCGTGAATCTTCAGTATACTTAAAAATAATATTCTTATTATCAGTGTTATCATTTTCTGGTTCTTTTTTCTCTGTTCCTCTTATATGATTAACTGGTTGAATTGGAATATTATCAATATAATATTTTTCTTTGAACCCTTCCATTAATAAATGGATAACAATATAAATAATGATTATTACAATAATAGTTAGCCAATAAATAACCCTATTTTTCTTTCCTTTTATATTCTTCTCCATACTCTCTCCTAGCATCCTATATTAATAGTACCATACTTAAAAAAAATATACAATTAAAAAAAAGAAAAAATAATTTTTTTTGTCAATTATTTTCCTCTTTTTAATTGTTCCATATATTTATTAACTTTAAAAGCCCAAACAGCTGTTTTACCATAGCTACTATACATTTTATATGGTACTTGCATTTCGGTTGTATAATAGTCATTACTAATTTTATTAACTAATTCATTTATTGAATCATTGACACTATAATATTCTTTATATGTCCCACCAAAACAACCTGGACTTCCCTTTATTCCCGCAACATTATTACATTTTTTAAAAAGAATAGTACAATCAGCTTTACAATATGTGCTCTCCATTATAATTGCCCCAATTAAATAGGGATTAACACCTTTACTTATGGATACTTTGGCAACATACTCACCATAACCACCTAAATCAGTTTTAGTCCAAACTTTATCCAATTTTGTCCCAATATCTTCCATACTCTCACCATTAAAACTGGTATCAACCACTTCTTCTGGAGCATCTTGCTTTTCTATCTCAACTGCAGGTTCTTTCCCTTTTATATATAACATAAAATTATTATTAAACATTAAAAGATTGGCATAATTAATACCATATATAAAGAAAAAATTAAAAAATAACAATATTAAAAATATTAAACCTTTTCTTTTCATATAACCTCCTTTAATCTTTAACAATTATAGCATTTTCTTCACTTTCAATTTTACCAACTTTTCGATTAATTCTGATTGATGTAATTAAATCAAAAAGTGCATCAAAAATCAAAATACCTCCTATAATTTTAATCAATAATTCCGTTATTTCTTCAGCATGCAATATAATATAGATACTAAATCCTAACAAAATAAAACCTACTATTAGATTAATCCACCATCTAGTAAACTGTAATTTTTTGAGACTAAAGCTTTTAATAATACATCCGACTGAATCCATTAAAATTATAACTCCACATGAAAAAGGAATTAATGATAACAAAATATCTTTATGAACAATTAAAAATAATCCAAAACTAATACAAAGAACTCCTGCTAATAAATCAAACTTACCAGAATCTCGATTTTTTTGATATTCTGAAACAGTATATATAAGACCATATATGATAAGTAATACTCCAATAACATAATTAACAGCATTACCAATGAAACTAGGATTTAAAAGCATAATTAATCCAACAATAATATAAATTACCATAACAGCATAACTACTTGCCTTAAATTTCTTTAATACTTCCATTTTTCTCACCTAGTCATATCATACTACAAAAATGATTTTTACGCTACAAAATTTCATGAAAAATAATTATTTTTTCCAATATTGTAAATAAATAATAAATTTGATATACTTTTATAATGAAGAGGTGGTTTTATAATGAAAAAAATAATATATTTCATGATTCTTTTTTTAAGCTTTTCTTTTAATGTTTCTGCCAAAAATACTATTTATAGTATCGATATGGACATATATATTGATGAAAATGCCAATGCATCCATTACTGAAAAGTGGCATGTTAAAGGAGATGATGGAACCGAATGGTACAAACCATTACGAGATTTAGGTAATTCCAATATTACCAATTTCACTGTTTCTATGGATGGAAATCCTTTACAAAGAAAAAATTGGAATATTAACGAATCTCTAGAACAAAAAAGAGGCTATTATGGAATTAATTACAATAATGGAGATACCGAATTATGTTTTGGAAAATTTGATTATAATGAGCATGTATTTACTTTAAAATACAATATATCTAATTATATTTTTAACACCAATGACTCTCAAGTAATGTATTGGACACTAAATCCTATCTTTCAAAATGTTAATTTTGAAAAAATGAATGTAACTTTAAAAAGCTTTTATTCTTTTCCAGATACCCTTGATGTCTGGGGATATGGTTACAAAGGATATGCTTATGTTAAAGATGGAGTTATTGAAGCATCTAATAGTGAAGATTCTACAATGAATAATAACTATATGGTTTTACTAGTTAAATTTCCTTCCAATACTTTTAAAACAACGAACTATGTCAGTTATTTTCAAACATTTGATGATGTGTATAAAACAGCTGAAGAAGGAACATTCAAATATGATTATAATAATGATGATAATTATAACAATTATCCCAAAAATAATACTAATTTTTTAAGTAATCTTTTTAATAAATTATCTGGTCTCATTCATTTTCTTTTTGTAGGTGGAGCAATTTTTGGTATAGGTAAAACTATTCAAGGAATGACGCCAAGCTATGGATATAAAAACAATAAAACTATTAATAAAAAAGAAGTACCAAATTTTCGGGATATTCCTTGTGATAAGAATATTTATTATGCCAATGCTTTATTATTTTTAAATAACTTTGATTATAAAGAAACCAATATTTTAGGAGCTATTATTTTAAAATGGGTTAAACAAGAAAAGATTACTTTCATAAAAAAAGAAACTGGCCTTTTCAAAAAAGAAACATCATGTCTTGATTTAACTCACTCCCCTACCTTTGATCTTCCGAATGAGAAAAAATTATTTGATTTGATGTATGAAGCCAGTGAAGATGGAATACTTGAACCAAAAGAATTTGAGAAATGGGCTCGATATCATTATAATGAATTCTTTAACTTATTCGCCAATATTAAAAACGATGAAATTACAAGACTTGAAACAATTGGTCATATCCATAAAAGAATTGACAAAAATGAATGCAAAAAGAAAAATGTTATGGATGACATCATTTATGAAGAAAGTAAAAAACTATATGGTCTCAAAAAATTCTTACAAGAATTTTCAAATATTAATACAAGAGAGACAATTGAAGTTCATATTTGGGATGAATACTTGATGTTTGCTTATCTTTTTGGAATTGCAGATAAAGTTGCTAAACAACTTAAAAATTTATATCCAGAATTACTTCAACAAAATAATATTGACTTTGATACCATAATTATTATTAATAATATTTCATCCAGTACTACTAAAGCTGCATCAGGAGCTAGAAGCGCTGCAGAACATTATTCATCTGGTGGTGGAGGATTCTCTTCTGGTGGAGGTGGCGGAGGCTCCTTCGGTGGAGGCGGTTTCTCTGGTGGAGGAAGTCGTTAAACTTTATAGATTAATTTCTATAAAGTTTTTTTATTTTCTTTCAAAGTATTTTTTTAGAAACCTTTTCTCTTCTTCATAATTAATAAAATGTCGTGTATCGCGATATAAACCATGAACATTCTTAATAATACGAACTTTTTTAAAAATATAATTATATAAATATCTTTCTAATAAAAAACGATTATAATACAAATATCGTTTCTTATATAAATTTATTAATTTACCTAAAACAGTGATCAATGTCATAAAAAGTGTTAAATTAAACTCCTTGATATTTAAAAGAAAAAGATTAGTAATAAATAAAAGAGATAAAATAAAGGTTATATAAAAGCTTTTTAAATAATTAAAAACATATCCCAATAAAATATTTAGTATTCTTCCACCATCTAGTGGATATATAGGTAATAAATTAAAAATTAAAAGTGTATAGTGATATAAACTAATATCTTTAAATGATTTTAGAAAAAAATATCCTATTATTTGAAAAATAGGACCAAAAAGAAGAATTAGCAGCTCTTTTTTTAATGGAATATTTATAGGTAAATTAAAAGTTGTGACACCACCATATGGATAAATAGTTATTTTATCTAATTCATATCCTAATATTACACCACATAAAGCATGCCCCATCTCATGAATCATTAAAAGACTAAAATAAGGAAAGACATGATTAAAATTTCCTGTTAAAATAATAATTAAAAGAAAAAAAATGGTTGTTTTATCAAGATAAATATGTTTCAACATCAAGATATTGATTACCTTTTAAAATTGTAAGATACAATGTTGTTCCATTAACCTCCCCTAAAAAATTCCCTTTCACAACATAATCGTATAGTTTTAAATTGGAATTAGATATATTTCCATAAGTAAGGGTTATTCCATCATCTTGTTCAATAGTAATAACTTTACCAATTCCTTCTTTTTCACCAATAAAAACAACAATACCATTATTTATTGATGGAACCAGATAATTATCACTAACGGTAAGTTTCCAACCATCATCATACTTTTCCTTTTTTTGATAATTTATTTTTTCATTAAATACTTCTAAGGTTTTCTCTTCATTATTTGGAAGAATTTTTCCAAAATATTGATTATAAAGTTTACCTAGAAAACCAAAAGAAATATTTTTATTCAAAACATCTTCATGCATAAAAGTTTTAAATTTAGGACTATATTCCATAACAATTAAAAAAACTAATCCTAAAAAAATAGCCATTAATACTTTATTAAAAAAGCGAATTAATCGACTACCCTTTTTCTCTTTTTGATGAACTAATTTTTCTAAACACTTATATTTCATATTATCACCAGTACATTTTATGATGGTATTTTGTTTTTTTTGAATATAAAGAAGAACCAAATTCCCGACAAAATATTTAATAGTAAACTATGCTCTATTTTATAAAACAAATGATTAATTGGATAATTAGCATACTTAGTTAATATTAATAAAAAAAAGCAAATTCCATCATAAATAACAATATTAAGAACAATTAATCCGAGATAAAGAAAGAAATTATCTTTTAATAGTTTTAATACTTTTATATCAATTTTACTTAAGAAAAGAAAAATTAATGCATTAAAAAGAAAAATATTACAATATAATAAATCATAAATTATTCCTAGTATAAAAACAAAATAATAATACTTTCTTTTATTACCTCTATATAAAAAAGGAATTAAGCTAATAGTCAACATTGGATAAAAGAGACTTAATTTATTAAAATAGCTGGGTAGATAATAAGATATAATACCATCTAAAAAAAGAACTAATATACTAATTATCCAATATCGTTTTTCTTTGTAAGACACTAACATATTTAACTCCTTCAATTATAGCCGATGGTTTTACTCGTGCAACTTTTGTCACTTCATCATTTTCCGTAATAATATCAATTACTTTTCCAATTAAAATACCACTAGGAAATATTCCTCCCATTCCAGTTGTTGTAACTAAATCATTGGGTTGTATCTTATTATCTTGAACAATTACTTTCAATAAATTATTTTCTATATCATAACCCGACATAATACCATAAACATTTTTTTCATTATTTTGAATTAAAACACTAATTTTATTAGTTACATCATTTGTTGTAATTAGCTTTATATCTGCTGTATAATCACGAAGAGCGCTAATTCTTCCAATTAAACCATCGCCATTAATAACCGCCATATCAATAGTCAAACCATCTTTACTTCCCTTATTAATTGTCATTGTATTAAACCAATATTCGCGATTTCTTTCAATCACAGTTGCATTTAGATAATTAAAATCACTGGTAATATTTTGAATTTTTAATAATTTTTTTAATTCTTCAATATCATTATTTTTCGCTTCTAATAAAGTATTATTTTGAGTATCTGATAAAGTAATTTCTTTACTTTCTAATGCTCTAACAGGATATAATACCATATCTTTTAAATAATAATATGGATATAATATATTAATATTATAAATAATAGAAAAATATCCAATTAAATATAAAATTAAAATAATAATTAAACTTCTAATTCTAATCATAGGAATAAATCCTTTTGATTATTATAAAAACTATAATATTGATTATCGCTAATAATCATATGATCAATAATATTTATTCCCTGTAATTTACCAATTTCAATTAACGATTTAGTAAGATGAATATCTTCCATACTTGGATGAATATCTCCGCTAGGATGATTATGCATACAAATAATTCCTGAAGCAGATGAAAGATAAGCTTCTTTAAAAATTTCTCTTGGATGAACAATACTACGATTAATAGTTCCCATAAATAACAATTTCCTTTCAATTAATTTATTCTTATTATCTAAATATAAACAATAAAAATATTCTTGTTTTTTTTCATAAAATAAATATCTGTTATTCTTAAAAATTATATCTGGATTATTATATATAATATTACTCTTTTCGGTACATTCTAAAAATATTCTTTTTCCCAATTCAATACTAGCCATTATCTCAATTGTTTTTACTTTACCTAATCCTTTAATGTCTTGAAATGTATTAATATTTATTTTATCTAAATTGTTTAACGATTTAATTTTAGATAAAATTTGACCAGCCATTTCTTTAACCGAAACACCATAAGAACCGGTTTTAAGTATTATGGCTAATAATTCTTCATTACTAATATTTTCAATTCCTATTTTAAGAAGTCTTTCTCTTGGACGTTCTTCACAAGGTAAATCTTTTATTTTCATATTATCACCAATATTAATATACTAGATTTATTTTGTACTTGTTTTTAAGACATTAATAATTTTTTGATTAATAGCATATAAATCTTTTTTATTAGTAACATTTGAAGCTTCATTATCTAAAGCTTTTATTTTCAATAAAGTATCTTCATTTTCTAAATAATCATTTTTTAGGTAAATATAAATATTATTTTCTTCATAGTATTTTTGCATATTAAGAGCATTCTCTAAACTAGGATAAGCTCCTAAATAAACATAATATTTATTATCTTTAACAACCATAGCATAATTATCTAGTTTACTAACAATATCTTTCATAACCAATTCGTTAACATAAGATCCATATTGTAAATAATAAACATTTCCCTCACTTGTTATGGACTGTTCATTTTGATATGTTGAAAATAAAGCTTTAGTAAAAACCAAACAAACAAAAATAGCAAGTATAATAATTCCCAAGTTTTTTTTTATAATTCACCTCCGTATGATAATAGTATCAAAATGATTTTAAAAAAAATGTCGAATAAAAAGATATTTTTTTGAATAATTACATAAAATATAGTATATGAATTATGAAATATTTATTGAATTTGACAATTCTAATATATTAGAATTGAGTGAACAATTATATAATTTATTTTTAGAAAATAATTATTCTGTAACATTTTTAGACAATAATATTCCTTTTGATGAAAAAATAAAGATAATTAAGGATAGTAATAAAAAAAACATTATTATTAGTAATAAAATAAATAATGATAATAATACTATAGAAATAGTTTATTCATTACGAGATACAGATTCTTTTGCAAAAACAATTAATAATCAATTAATTAATAATTTTAACGTTTCAAAATATTATCAACTACGTTCTGGAACGAATACTAATTTAGATTATTATGAGATATTAAGAGACATAAAAAATAATGAAAGTATTATTATAAAATATGGAAATAATTTATTAAACAACACATCTCTTGCTAATAATATTTATCGAGGAATAACTAACTATCTTAATGAACAAAACGTTTATACTGTTCAAAGTGGTGATAGTTTATATAGTATCGCTAGACG
>CAMNBS010000012.1 GCA_946533175.1 uncultured Clostridia bacterium | reverse complement strand
TGCAATAAGATATTTTTATTTAGTTAATGTGTATTTTTTACAAAGTATTTTTATTTGTTTAAATTTAAGTAGATTGGGAGACAAAAATGAGTAAATTATCAATAATTATTCCTTGTTATAACGAAGAAAATACAATTATTTCTATTCTTAGAAAGATTAATAAGGTTTGGATTTGAACCAGAAATAACACAAAAATTAGCGAAGAAGAAAATTAGTATTATGGAAATTCCAATAAATTATTATCCACGTAGTAGAGAAGATGGTAAAAAAATAAATTTCAAGGATGGTTTTAGTGCAATACGTTGTATTATAAAATATAAATAGATATTTATGGAGGTATAGGTTATATGAAAGAAGGTAAGATAGAATATTTAGCAATTATTATTCTTTTCTTAATAGTTATTTGTATAACATTAATTATACCTTCTTTTAATAACGATTTAAGTAAAAAAAAGGTTAATTCGAAAGATGTTCTTATTAAAAGTGACATTATTATTAATGAAGTAAGTCTTTATCCGAATGAAGCAATAGAAATTAAAAATATTGGTAATAATGATATAAATTTATTAGGATATAGTATTTGTGATAAAAGTAATAAAAAATATTTTTTTAAAGATGAAAATATTAAAAAAAATAGTTATTTAGTTATTGATAATAGTTTATTTGATTTTAAAATTAATAGTAATGATAAACTTTATCTATATAAAAATGATGTAGTTGTAGATATTTTTAATACTGGTAGATTAGTTGAAAATATTAGTACTGGTATTGATAATGGCAAAAAAGTGTACTATAAAGATATTACTTTAGGCAAAGATAACAGTAACAATTTATATTTAGGGTATTCGCTTGTTCCATCATTTAATATAGATGGTGGATATGTTAGTAAAGGAGAGAAAATATCCTTAGAAACTAGTGATGATAGTATTATTTATTATACAACAGATGGAAGTTTTCCTACTAAAAAAAGTAATAAATACACAGATCCAATAGTAATTAATCAGGATACTGTTATTAAAGCTATTAGTTATAAAGATGACTTTATTGAATCGGAAGTTATATCAAGGACGTTTATTGTTAATAGGAGACATACCTTAGCATACTTTTCTATTTCAACAAGTAAACAAGATTTATTTTCAAAAACAGGAATATTTACTGATTATCTTTCTAATGATGAAAAAAAAGCAAATATTGAATTTTATGAAAATGATGGAACTTTAGCATTATCATTTATTGCAGATATAAAAATTGCTGGATCTAATTCAAGATTAAATCCTCAGAAAAGTATTAGTGTATCATTAAAGAGAAAATATGGTATTAGTAGTTTTACTTATCCTCTATTTGAAGATATGAAATATAATACATTTTCGTCATTTCTTCTTCGTAACGCTGGAGAAGATCCTAAAGGAGTTAGGATAATGGATGCTGCCTTGACACGTGTTTTAAAAGGAAAAATGGATATTGATATGCAAGAATATCGTCCAGTTGTGGTATATATTAATGGTAGTTATTATGGTATCTATAGTTTAAGAGAAAAACTAAATGATGATTATATTGAAAGTAAGTTTGGATATGATAAAGATGATATAGATATTTTTAAAATGAATAATATTGTGAGGGGGAGTAAAGATGATTATAATAAATTAATAACTTATGCATCAATGCATGATTCATCATCTTCATTTGTATATGATGAATTAAAGAAAAAAATAGATATTAAAGAGTTTATTAATTATTGGATTGTGCAAAGTTTTTATGGTAATATAGATCTTGTGAACATTCGCTATTGGAAAAGTAAAGATAGTAAATGGCGATGGATGTTATTTGATTTAGATAGAGCATTTGAAAATTTAGATATTGATATAGGATATCCTATAAAATCTGTTCCAATACCACTTTATAGTTATGTTCCATCAAGCATAATGTTAATAAGGAATTTATATCATAATGAGGAAGTTAAGGATATTTATTTGAAAACCTTGTCATATCATTTAAAAAATACATTTAAGCCATCTAATATGAATAGAATTATCAACGAATTATCTTTAGAAATAGAAGATGAAATGAATTATCATATAAAAAGATGGGGGAAAAGTTATAAAAATTTAGATTCAATGGATAAATGGAAAAATAATATATTGAAATTAAAACACGATATTGAGGTAAGATATCAAAATGTAATAACAAATTTGCAGAAAAATTTAGATTTAAATGATAAAGAATATCAAGTATATTTTTCAGATTTGTAATAAAGGAACTAAAGGAGAATTATATGCATAAAGAAGTAGGTATCTTTGTACCAGGAAGAGTAAGTATATTAGGGGAACTTAGTGATTTAGTAGCTGATTATTTGTGTATATAATAATTCTGTCTAAAAAATATTGCTTTAATTATAAAAATTTGATAAGATATAAATATAAATTGATGACGAAGAAATATTATAAAAACTGATATTAGTGAGCTTGGTAGAGTGAAAACAAGTTATTAAGTATTATAATTCCTATCTTCTGAATGGTCCTAAGGAAACGAAAAGACCCGGTGAAACCGTTAAATTAATTAAGAAAATAAAGGGATGGTACCGCGATATTTCGCTCCTTACTATCTCTTTTTTGCTATATAAAAGGAGGAATATTTATGGCAAATATGAAAATAACCCCAAGAGATGTTGATTTTGCAAAATGGTATACTGATGTTGTAATGGCTGCTCATTTAGCTAGTTATACTGAAGTTAAAGGATGTATTGCGATTGAACCTAATGGGTATGCTATATGGGAAGAAATGCAAAAAATATTGGATCAAAAATTTAAAGAATTAGGTCATGTTAATGTACAAATGCCTTTGTTAATACCAGAAAACTTATTAAAAAAAGAAGCTGATTTAGTTGAAGGATTTGCTCCTGAAGTAGCTTGGGTAACAATGGGAGGAAATAAAAATCTAGAAGAAAGATTTTGTATTAGACCAACTAGTGAAACAATGTTTTCAGACTATTTTAAAAATCATATAACTTCTTATAAAGATTTACCACTTTTATATAATCAGTGGTGTAATGTTATGCGCTGGGAAAAAGAGACAAGACCTTTTTTAAGAAGTCGTGAATTTTTATGGCAAGAAGGTCATACAATTCATGAAACGAAAGAAGAAGCTGAAGAAGAAACCAAAAGAATGATGGATGTTTATAAATGGTTTCATCATGATATTTTAGCTATTCCGTCAATTACTGGTCGCAAAACGGAAAAAGAAAAATTTGCTGGAGCTGATTATACATTAACTAATGAGGCTTTAATGTACAATGGTGTTAGTCTACAGGCATCAACAAGTCACTTTTTTGGTCAAAGATTTAGTAAAGCATATGATATAAAATATACCACAAGGGATAATAAACAAGATTATGTTTACCAAACATCATGGGGAACTACAACAAGAATGATTGGAGCTTTGATTATGGTTCATTCGGATGATAAAGGATTAGTACTTCCTCCTAATATTGCTCCACGTAAAGTAGTTATTATTCCAATTGGTAAAGATGAAGAAGTATTATCTTGGTGTGAAAAAATAAATCAAGAATTAAATGAAAATAATATAAAATCCTTTATAGATCAAACGGATAAATCCCCAGGATTTAAGTTCGCTGAAGCAGAAGTACTTGGAATACCTCTTCGTATTGAAATTGGAAAAAGGGATTTAGATAATAATCAAATAACATTTACAAGACGAGATACTAGTGAAAAAATTATTAAAAAGTTAGAAATTGATATAAAAAAAGAAGTATCTGAACTACTTAATACTATTCAACAAGATATGTATAATCGAGCTTTAAAAAGAAGAGATGAATTAACTTTTGAAGCTAAGACAATTGAAGATGTTAAAAAAATAATGAATACTCAACCAGGATTTATTAAAGCAGATTGGTGTGGAAATCCTGAGTGTGAACTTAAAATGAAAGAAATTAATGGACTTAAATCACGTTGTATTTTGGAAGATAAAATGTTAACCGGTAAATGTGTTGTATGTGGACGTGAGGCTAAAGAATTAGTTGTTTGGGGAATACAATATTAAAGAACTAACAAATAGTTAGTTCTTCACCAAGATTTAAATTATTGATGGTATTTGATGGAAGCTCTATCGTATGATAGGCTTTTTTCTTTATTATTATGCGATTTTTTGAAACATTTTTTTCAAAATAAATAATTTTATTATTTTTATCTAACATAATAATATCAATATTTGTTTTCATAAAAAAAGTATGAATACTTCGTGTCTTAGGAAAAAATAATCCCGTTTGAATATGCCTTTTCCCCATTAAACCGAATAATCTTTTTTGAAATGTATCAGCTACATTTAGTGATATTTTTTCTTTATTAATCATTATTTCCATAACATCATTATAAAAGGATAATAAAAAAAAAGCAAATGCTTTATTTTTCGGGTGGTCTTAAATAGATAGTGGTTGTATTACTTCTTCCTACAAGATAATCAGCACTTACTTTTAATTTTGAACATATTTCAAAAAGAAAGGCAGTTAAAATCATAGTTTTGCCATTTTCATATGCACTAATAGTTGATTGAGAAGTATTAAACATTTTAGCTAAGTCTTTTTGTTTTAACTTTTTCTTTTTTCTAATTTCTTTAATTCGTGAGCTGATTACTTTAATATCTAGTTTAATGTTTTTCTTTGTAACAATATTATATTTAGATAGACCTAAAACATAATCAAAACTAACATGAAAGTAATTGCAAAAATCATTTAAGCGGATTACAGGAATAATTCTTTCACCTGTTTCAAAATAATTATAATAGGATTTACTAATCTTTAAAATACTGGCCATTTTTCTTTGAGTTAAATCATTATGTTCGCGTATTTCTCTTAATCTTAATTCCATTTTCTTTCACCAAGTCAATTTTCTCATAGAAATAATTGACTTATTTAATACGTCCACAAAATACGATATTCATGTTTTCTTGTTAGTTGTTTGACATTTCGCACAAAAATTGTTATAGTTTAAATAATAGGTGAGATATGAAAGATAATTTTTATGCACAGAAAATTGAAGTATTATTAAAAGCATTTCAAACTAATGTAAATAGTGGCTTAAGTGACGAAGAAGTTAATAGTCGACATCGAAAATATGGTTACAATGTTTTACCTCATAAAAAAGGTGATAGTATTGTTAAAATATTTTTTAATGGATTTTTAGATCCAATTGTTCTTCTTTTATTGGTAACTGTTATATTTTCTATTATTGTAGGCGAATATATTGATGCTATTGTTGTTTTCTTTATTATTTTATTAGACTTAATTTTGGGAACAATTGAGGAATATCAGGCCAATAAAAATGCTGATAGTCTTTCTAAGCTTATTAAAACAGAAGTTAAAGTTTTAAGAAATAATGAAAAAAAAGTTATTGATAGTGAATACGTTGTACCTGGTGATATTGTTTTATTAGAATCTGGTGATAAAATTACTTGCGATATGCGTATTATTGATTGTTCAAACTTACAAGTTGATGAATCGGCATTAACTGGAGAAAGTGTTGGGGTTAATAAAAGCAGTCAAGAATTAGAAGGTAATATTCCATTATCAAGGCGTAGTAATATGTTGTATGCTGGATGTTCTATTATGACGGGTAGATGTACTGCTTTAGTGGTTAGTATTGGAATTAATACTGAAATTGGTAATATTGCACATACCGTATCTCAAATAAAAAATGAAAAATCTCCTCTTACTATTCGTATTAATAAATTATCTAAGCAAATAAGTGTATTAATTGTATCAATAGGACTTATTATTGCTATAATTCTTTATTATAAAGGTTTTTCATCAACTGAAATATTTATGTCTGTTATTGCCTTGACGGTATCGGCTATGCCAGAAGGGTTACCACTGGCTTTAACAATGGCTCTTACGATAACCTCAAATATGATGATTAAAAAGAAAGTTATTGTAAAAAAACTAAACTATGTCGAATCGCTCGGTAGTTGTACTGTTATAGCAACAGATAAAACTGGAACATTAACCGTTAATGAACAAACAGCAAAAGTTATTTTACTTCCTAATAATCAAAAATATCATATTTCAGGCGTTGGTTATAATACTAATGGTGAAATAGAGAAATTAGATTTAGATAATCGCTCTCATGTTGAAAGACTACTTTTAGATGGTAAAATTAATAATGAAGCGGTTCATACGAAAAAGAATCAATATATTGGAGATTCTATTGATATAGCTTTTTTAGTTTTAACTGAAAAACAAAACATTTATAGTGATGAAATAGAAATTATTAAAAGAATTCCTTATGAATCAGAGAACAAATATTCTGCTGTTTTTTATCGATATCAAGATGAAATTTATTGCACTGTTAAAGGTTCTTTTGAAGTTGTGTCATCATTATGTAATAAAATGATGCATGATAATCACGAAATAAAAATTGAAAAGAATCTTTTACAAGAACAAAATGAAGAATTAAGTAAAAATGGTTATCGAGTTATTACTATAGCAACAGGTAAAGTCAATAATTTTATTTTAAAAGATTATTATGATGTTTCGGATATTCCACCCCTTGTTTTTGAAGGTATGGTAGGTTTTATTGATCCCATAAGAAAAGATGTTAAAGTAGCGATTGAAAAATGTTATAATGCTGGTATTAAAGTTATTATGATTACTGGAGATCATCCATTAACTGCTTTTTCCATTGCTAAAGAACTTAATTTAGCTAGTGAATATAGTGAAGTTTTAGATGGAACAACTTTATTGGAATATGACAAGTTAAATAATCAGGAATTTGATGAATTAATTCGTGATAAAAAAGTTTTTGCTCGGGTTACCCCAATGGATAAATTAAGAATTGTTGAATCTTTAAAAAGAAGAGGGGAGTTTGTAGCGGTAACTGGTGATGGAGTAAATGATGCTTTAGCTATTAAGCGTGCCAATATTGGTATTAGTATGGGAAGTGGTACGGATACTGCTAAAGAAACCGCTAGTATGATTATCACGGACGATAGTTTTAAATCAATTGTTTCTGGAATAGAGCTTGGAAGATGTGCTTATAGTAATATTCGAAAAGTATGCTTTTTCCTTTTATCTTGTGGTTTAGCTGAAGTTTTGTTTTTTCTTCTTTCGATAATTTTTAATTTACCTGTTCCACTTGTTGCTATTCAACTATTATGGTTAAATTTGGTTACAGATGGCTTTCAAGATATTGCGTTGTCTTATGAACAGGCTGAAGATAATATTATGGAAAAAAAGCCTATTAAAACGAATGAAAATATTTTTAATAAAGAATTATTTAGTGAAGTATTATTTAGTGGTTTAATAATTGGAATAATTGTTTTTGTTGTCTGGTATTTATTAATAAAAAAGATGAATATGGATGTTTCATTAGCCAGAGGATATATTATGGCTTTGATGGTTTTCGTTCAAAACGTTCATGTTTTTAATTGTCGTAGTGAAGAAAAATCAGCATTTTTGATTCCTTTAAGAAGTAATCCTTTAATAATTATAACTGTTTTCAGTTCAATTCTTTTACAAATTATTGTAATGGAAATACCAGTGTTAAGTAACTTTTTAAAAGCTAAAATTGTTCCATATCCACATTTATTTGTTTTATTTTTCTTTTCTTTTATTATTTTAATTGCTATGGAAATATTTAAAATAATTAAAAGTCGTTTTGACAAGTAGAATCTACATTTTTGTAGATTTTTCTTTTTTATTTAATTTATTCATGGTATAATTATTATTAGGATAAGGTGGCTTATGAAGATACTATTAATTAAGAATGGAAGACTTTATAATTATGTATTACCTAAAGAGATTAAAGACAACTTTTGGATTAAAGATATCGATAATTTTGATAATGAACGAAATTTGATTAATGTGGTTGCTGATAATGGCAAATGGGTATTAATGAGTAATTATGAAACAAAAATTGTGGATAGTGTAAATACACATGATCAAGTTTATTTACAAGAATATCAGTTTTATACTTTGCGTAATGATAATGAGAAAAATTATTATTATCTTTATGCTATTCCAGATATTGAAAAAAATTATGTTTCGTATAACATTAATTCAACTGCTAGTTTAACAATTGGAGGAAATCCTAATAATAGTATTGTTTATAAAAGTGTTTTAGTTAGTGATATTCATGCTAAATTAGATTATAATAACTGTTTATGGCAAATTACCGATAATTCGTCACCCTTTGGAATATATGTTAATGATACAAGAATTAATGGTACTAAAGTTTTAAATTATGGTGACATTATTTTTATTGCTGGTTTAAAAATAATTGTTATGAAAGACTTTCTTTTAATTAATAACGTTAATAATAATGTTAAAGTTTCAACATCACTTTTAACAATTAAAGGACAAATAAATTATCCAATTGATAAAACTGTTTTAAAAGATGAAGAATTAAATCGTAATTTATATGCCAAAGAAGAATACTTTTATCGTTCACCAAGATTTATTGAAGATATTTATCAAGAGGAAATAAATATTGATAATCCACCAGCGAAAGTAAAACAAGAAGAAACATCTTTAATCTTAACAATTGGACCAATGTTTACCATGGCATTAACTTCTTTTACAACGGTGTTTACAACAATTATTAATATTAATAATGGCAATTCGACTTGGAAACAATCGATTCCATCATTTGTTGTGGCGGGTAGTATGTTTATGAGCATGTTAATTTGGCCATTGATATCCAGAGTGATTGATCAAAAAAAACGTAAGAGAGATGAACAAAATCGTATTACTAAATATACGGCGTATTTAGATCAAAAAGCTAAAGAAATTGATTCAATTATTAATAAACAATCCCAAACATTAAAAGATAAGTATATTCCTTTAGAAGAGTGTGCGAATATTATCATGCGTCGAAAAAGTAATTTATGGGAAAGAAGTATTGATCAAAAAGATTTTTTATCCCTTCGTCTTGGAATAGGAAATATGCCTGTTTGTGCTGATATTAAGTATTCTAAAGAAAGCTTTTCGATGGAACAAGATGTTTTAAAGGAAAAAATAAAAGAAGTTGTTGAGACAAGGAAAATGCTAATAAATGTTCCCATTACGATTTCTTTAACCGAAAAAAATATTACTAGTATTATTGGAAATAATAAAATATTACATGATTTTTTTAAGGGATTGTTATTACAATTAATGACTTTTCACAGCTATGAATTTTTAAAAATAATAGTCTTAACGAATCACGAGAATGCTTCACAATTTGAATATTTAAGGAATATTCCTTATCTTTTTGATAATGAAAGAACAATTCGCTTTTTTGGTACTAATTTGGATGAAACCAAGGAATTATCTCTTTATTTAGAAAGAATATATCAAGATCGTAAAGCTGATGATAAAAGAAAATATACGGATAATCCACCATATTATTTAATATTAACTGATAATTATCATATGTATCGTGATATTGAAATTATTAAAGATGTTTTACATGATACCGAAAATTATGGTTTTAGTTTGATGATTTTTAGTGAACGTCTTGCTAATTTACCTAGTGAATGTAAAAACTTTATTAACGTTAATGAAGAACGTTCTGGTATTTTTGAAAGTGAAATTAGTATTGGAAATCAGAAAGAATTTCAAACTGAGTTCTGTCATGATATTGATATTATGGGATGTATTAGAAAGATTAGTAATATTCCTATTGAATTTAATGATGACAATAAGTCTTTACCAACGACGCTTAGCTTTTTAGGTATGTATAATGTTGGAAGAGTCGAACAATTGAATGTTCTACAACGTTATCAAAAAAATAATTCCCAAAAATCACTAGCTGTTCCTATCGGAATTGAAAAATCGGGTAGTTTGTTAAAACTTGATTTACATGAAAAATATCATGGTCCCCATGGTCTTATTGCTGGTATGACTGGTAGTGGAAAAAGTGAGTTTATTATTACCTATATCTTATCAATGGCAGTAAACTTTAGTCCTTTGGATGTTGCCTTTATTTTAATTGATTACAAAGGAGGGGGACTTGCGGGAGCTTTTGAAAATCGTGAAACTGGAGTTTGTCTTCCTCATTTAGCGGGCACCATTACAAACTTAGATGTAAGTGAAATGAATCGTAGTTTATCATCTATTCAAAGTGAATTAAGACGTCGTCAACAGTTATTTAATGAAGCTCGTGATAAATTGGGTGAGAGTACTGTTGACATTTATAAATATCAAAAGTTTTATAAAGAAGGTAAAGTTACTCAAGCAGTTCCCCATTTATTCATTATTAGTGATGAGTTTGCAGAATTAAAAACCAGTCAGCCAGAGTTTATGGAACAATTGATTCAAGCAGCTCGTATTGGTCGTAGTCTTGGTATTCATTTAATATTAGCAACGCAAAAACCTAGTGGTGTTGTTAATGATCAAATATGGAGTAATTCACGTTTTAGAGTATGTCTTAAAGTACAAGAAAAATCTGATAGTAATGAAATGATTAAAGCTCCCGATGCGGCTTTCTTAAAACAAGCCGGAAGATTTTATTTACAAGTTGGTTATAATGAACTATTTGCCCTTGGTCAGTCAGCATGGTGTGGAGCTCAATATTATCCAACGGATAAAATAAAAAAGAAAATTGATCAATCAGTTTTAATTATTGATAATATTGGTAATGTTGTTTCTCAATTTGATGATATGGATAATCAAAAAATTCCATCAAACGGAGACGAATTAAGTAATGTATTAGCGCATGTTATTAAAGTTTGTCAAGAAAAAAACTATAAATCTCCTAAATTATGGTTAGAAAAAATCTTACCAAATATTTATGTTGATAATTTAGTTAAGAAGTATTCTTATCATGAAGAAGAATTTGTTTTAAAACCCATTATTGGAGAATTGGATGATCCGAATAATCAACGACAGGATTTACTTACTCTTGATTTAACGGGGGATGGTAATATTAGTATTTATGGTTCTAGTGGTAGTGGAAAAGAAATGCTTTTATCATCTGTTATTTATTCGCTTGTTACTAATCATACTCCTAATGAAGTAAATATTTATATAGCTGAGTTTGGTTCAGGAACTTTAGGCAATTTCCGAGATGTTCCACATGTAGGAGATGTTATATTATTAAATGAAGAAGAAAAGATAGTTAATTTATTTAAAATGTTAGAAGGTGAATTAGAAGTTCGTAAAAAACTTTTTGTTGACTATAATGGTGATTATCAAAACTATATTAAAAGAAGTGGTAAAACCCTTCCATATGTCTTATTAATTATTAATAATTATGATGTTTTTCAAGAAACCTTTGATTATGAAGAAGTAATGAATCGCCTATCACGTGAATGTGCTAAATATGGAATTATCATTTTAACGAGTATTAATACAACTAGTGGTATGCGCTATCGCCTAAGACAGAACTTTAAGTCAGATATTACTTTGCAATTTAATGATCAAGATGATTATTCAACGATTATTGGAAATATCCGTAAGCTATATCCTTCCAATATTTATGGTCGAGGTCTAGTTAAATTGGATAATATTTATGAATTTCAAACAGCTCATATCTTTTCCGATGAAGAGTATGCTAATAAATTACAAGAAGTAATAAAAAACTTAAAAAATCAATATTCAATAAAAGCACCAAAAGTACCGGTTGTACCAGAAGTTGTTTATGCTAATGATTTAATAACGGATATTCGTGGATTAAAAGGTGTTCCTGTTGGTATTAATAAAGATAGTATTTTACCAGAATTATTTAATTTTCAAGATAATTATGCAACTTTAATTTCGGCTAATGATATTAATAATACGACGAAGTTTATTAAAGGAATAGTTGAAATTATTCATAATATTCATAATACTAACATTGTAATGATTGATACGGAGAGTTTAGTTACTAATAATGATACTAATATTACTTATATCAATACTAATCTAGATGAAGCGATAAAAAAAATATCTGATAGTATGGATTATGAATACACTCAATATAAAGAAGCAAATTATAATTTAAATGTCCTTGCCAATAGTAAAAATATGTTTATTATACTAATGAATTTCTCTAAACTGTTAATGAAAATGACAGACGACAATAAAAAAAGATTTTTAGAGAATTTAGAGAAAGCTAAAGATCTTAAAGTATTTACCTATTTGATTGTTGATGAAGTTGATAGTTTAAAGAAATTTGAATATGAACCTTGGTATAAGAATGCTATCCAAAATAATTATGGAATATGGATAGGTAATGGTGTTGCTGACCAAAACTTAATAAAAACTAATATTGGATTTAAAAAGGATAATAATGAAGTAAAAGAAGGTTATGGCGTTGTTATTAAAAATAGTAAGACCAGTTTAGTAAATTTAGTAGTAGAAGACATAAATAATAATTCTAAGGAGGACATTATATGATTGAAAATAAAGTATTAGTTTCGGTTAATGTTCCATCACTAGAAGAAAAATATGATGTTTATATACCGGTTAATCGTAAAATTTATAGTGTAATTAAGATGCTTAAAATAACTCTTTTTGAGCTTTCCAGTGGTACTTTTAATGTTCAAAGAGACTATGTTCTTTATAATGCTTCCAATGGTAATATCTATGATATGAATACCTTAGTTAGAGATACCGATATTCGCAATGATTCAATGATAATTTTATTATAATTATGGTTAAATAAAACTATAATCAACAAAATGATTATAGTTTTTTTGATAATTCAATAATTTTATTCATATCATCATCAATTGCCATAATATTTTTATGTTTTTGATGACATTTTTCACATTCATAAATAATTTTATAGGTTTCGTGATATTTTTCGATATCAATTGGCTTTAAAAGACCATGACAAGGATTATTTCGGTCGCCTGGTAAGATATCAACATGCATGGAATATAGACAATAATTACAGTGATCTCGAGCGGTATAACCTAATTTAGTTATTTGTCTTCCACAATTTTGACATATAAATTCTTCATCAATCATATTAAATCTTTTCATAAATCCCTCATTAAAATTGTATAATTATTTTTTATAAATGTAAAGAAATTGTTTTGTAAGAACTTTGCAAACCAAAAAAGAATTGATATAATGTAAGTATAAGAATGAGGTGATTATATGTCAAGTAGAGTTTATTTTATTAAAAATATATCTAGTGATAATTTAGTTAAAATTTATGATTATTTAGAACAAAAATTACAAGGAAAAGTTGCTGTTAAAATTTCATCTGGTGAACCTGGCGGACATAATTTTTTAAAACCAGAATTAATTCAAAAATTAGTTCAAAAAGTAGATGGCACTATTGTTGAATGTAATACAGCTTATAGTGGAAGGAGAAATACTAAAGAAGAACATTTAAAAGTAATGGAAGAACATGGTTTTACGAGAATTGCTCCAGTTGACATCTTAGATGGTGATGGAGAAATAAAAATTCCGGTAAATAGTGGAAAACATTTGCAATATGATATTGTTGGTAAGAATTTAGATAATTATGATTATCTAATAAACTTAGCGCATTTTAAAGGTCATGCCATGGGTGGTTTTGGAGGTGTTCTTAAAAATCAGTCGATTGGTATTGCATCACGAAATGGTAAGGCTTATATTCATTCGGTTGGAATAACTGATGATCCTAATAAATGCTGGAATCATATTGATAACCAAAATGGTTTTTTAGAAAGTATGGCTGAAGCAGCGAAAGCGGTTAGCGATTATTTTCTTTTTCAAGGAAAAAAGATTATTTATATTGATATTATGAATAATTTATCGGTAGACTGTGATTGTGATGCAAATCCGGATAATCCATGCATGCAAGATATTGGTATCTTAGCTAGTATGGATCCGGTTAGTTTAGATCAAGCTTGTATTGATTTAATATGGAATAGTTCTGATCCTGGAAAAAGTACTTTTATTGAGCGGGTTGAAAGACAAAATGGTCGTCATATTTTAGAGTATGCTGAAGAAATAGGGTTAGGAACAAGAGATTATGAATTAATCGAAATAAAATAGGGAGGTTATATGAATGAAATAAAATGTCCAAAATGTAAAACGGTTTTTACTATTGATGAAAATGATTATCAATCTATTGCCAAACAAATACGAGATCATGAGTTTGAACAAGAGTTAAAAAATAGGGAAAACATCTGGGAAAAAGAAAAAAATCAAGATATTAAAATAGCTTTGAATAATTTAGAAAAAGACTTAAATAATCAATTAAATAACAAAAACTTAGAGATTAATAGATTACATCAAGAATTAGAATTAACAAATAAAAACTTAAAACATGAACTAGAAAATGATTTTCGAGAACAGTTAACCAAAAAAGAATTATTAATTAATGAACTAGAGAATAAAATTAAACTTCAAAAATCAGAATTGTTACTTCAAAATCAAGAAATAATTAATAATAAAGACAAAGAGATAGAAAAACTTAAAAATGATTTAAAGAATAATCAAAATGAATATGTTATTAAAGAGAAAAATTTATTGAATAATTTTAATGAAAAAATAAAAGTTAAAGATGAGCAAATTGCTTATTATAAAGATTTTAAGGCAAGACAGTCAACAAAAATGATTGGTGAATCGTTAGAAGTTCATTGTAGCAGTGCATTTAATTCTTTGCGCCCCCTTTTTAAAAATGCTTATTTTGAAAAAGATAATGATATTAAATCTGGTTCTAAAGGAGATTTTATCTTTCGGGATTATGATGATGAGCATCAGGAATTTGTTTCGATTATGTTTGAAATGAAAAATGAAGGAGATACAACTAGTACAAAGCATAAAAATGAAGACTTTTTTAAAGAATTAGATAAAGATCGAAATGAAAAACATTGTGAATATGCTGTTCTTGTATCTTTATTAGAGATGGATAATGAACTATATAATAATGGTATTGTTGATGTTTCATATAAATATCCCAAAATGTATGTTATTCGCCCACAATTTTTTATTCCCATGATTACTTTAATTCGAAGTATTTCGATGAATACATTAAAATATAAAAAAGAATTAGAAATAATTCGCAATCAAAATATTGATATATCTCATTTTGAAGAAAATATTGATAATTTTAAAAATGATTTTGGTAGAAATTATCGATTAGCTAGTGATAAGTTTATGAAAGCTATTGAGGAAATAGATAAGTCAATTGATCATCTTCAAAAAATGAAAGAAAATTTATTATTATCGGATAAAAATTTGAGAATTGCTAATGATAAATTGGATAAATTAAGTATTGAGAAATTGACAAAGAACGCCGAAAGTGTTAAAGAAATGTTTAAAAAGGAAAAAGATAATGAAAAAGAAAGAATTAATTAGGAAAATAAAATTTACTCTTTTTTCAATATCAGCTGGAGTTATTGAAATAGGTTTATTTACTTTATTAGAAGAGTTGACTAATTGGGATTATTGGGCATGTTATTTAATAGCGCTTATTGTTTCAGTAATATGGAATTTTATATTAAATCGCAATTATACTTTCTATTCAGATAATAATGTTTCCGTTGCTTTGTCGAAAGTATTTCTTTTCTATTTAGTATTTACACCTTTATCAACTATTTTAGGAAATTATTTAGCAGAAAGATTACTATGGAATGATTATTTAGTAACAGGCATTAATATGCTTTTAAACTTTATTTTAGAATATTTGTATGATAAGTATATTGTCTTTCAAGGCAGTATTGATTCTAAGAAAAAATAAGGTGGATGTTTACTTTTTAATATTGAAAAGACAAAAGAATTTTTATATAATATAATATGTAAGAAAGTAGGTTACATTATGGCAAAACGAAAAAGAAAAAAGGATAGCAAATCAAGATTCACTCTTAGTATTGAAGTTTATGGTATTATTTTAATTTTAATTGGTATATTGGGTATATGTGGATATGGACAATGTGGAAAGCTTATTTGTGCTTTTTTTGCTTTTCTTTTTGGTAGTCTTTATATTGTACCTTTAATAGGCATTATTATTATTGGCCTATATGTTATGTTTGCAAAAGAGTATCCGGATTTTTTAAATTCTAAAATAGTAGGTTTAATTTTGGCAATAATTGGTGTTTTGTTAGTTTTTCATATGGGATATTTGCAAAATAATATTTCATGGCAAGAAATTATTAAAAATACCTTTAATGAAGTAATTAATGTTTTTTCTATTGTTGAAGGAACCTCTCGTGAAATGGCTTTTCAAAATATTGGTGGAGGAATGCTAGGTGGACTCTTAATTAGTTTAACTTATGCTCTTTTTGCCGCCGAAGGAACTAAAATAATTTATTGGGTTTTAATCGTTGGTGGTCTAGCTTTATTTACTGGTATTTCGATTGTTGAATTAATTAAAAATGGCTATAACAAGAGTAAGGAATTAGTTCCTCATCATGATAAAAATAAAAAAGAAGAGCATATTATTGGTGTTAATCCAGGTGAAGTAGTAAATGTTAAAATAAGTGATAATACAAGAAGTAGAGAAGACGATGAGAAAGAAGAAGATGTTATTGAGAAAAAAACAGTTAGTTTAGAAGAAATTAAGAGTAAACCTAAAATAAATGAAGCACCTCCAGTGGAAGAAGTAGAAAATGATTTTAAACCAAAAGTAATTGATACGGGTAATTATCAATTACCTTCAACTAATTTACTTGATCCACCAAAAAAGAGTAAAGTAAATAATCAAGGTAATATTGAGAAAAATATTGATACTTTGGAAGAAGTATTAGGAGAGTTTGGTGTAATAGGTAAAGTAGTAGCTGTAACAGTGGGACCTGCTTGTACCCAATATGAGTTAGCGATTAAAGCTGGAACAAAGCTTTCTCGTTTAACTAGTATTAATAAAGAAATTAGTTTAGCTCTTGCTAAAAAAGATGTACGTATTCAAGCTCCTATTCCAGGTAAAAGTACTTGTGGTATTGAAATTGCTAATGATGAACCAACAACAGTTTATATTAAAGAAATAATGGATCCAATTATAAAAAAAGATTTGGATAAAAAACTATTGGTTGCCTTAGGAAAAGATATCAAAGGAGAGATTAAAACATATCCAATTAACAAAGCTCCACATATGTTAGTTGCTGGTGCCACAGGTAGTGGTAAATCAGTATGTATTAACTGTATTTTAGCAAGTATATTAATGCGTACGAAACCTGATGAAGTGAAATTAATTTTAGTTGATCCTAAAAAGGTTGAACTTTCAATGTATAATGGGGTACCACATTTATTATGTCCAGTAGTAACTGATCCAAAGAAAGCAGCTGCAGCTCTTCAAAAAGTTGTAAATGAAATGGAACATCGATATGATGTTTTTGAAGAATGTCATGTAAAAAATATTGATACATATAACGAAATGGTTGATAAGAAAAATGAAGGATTATCACCAGAAGATAAAATTGCTCGCATGCCTTTTATTGTCGTTGTTGTTGATGAACTTGCTGATTTGATGATGGTAGCTAGTAAAGAAGTTGAAGATGCTATTATGCGTATTACTCAAATGGCTAGAGCGGCTGGAATTCATTTAATTATTGCTACACAAAGACCATCAACTGATGTTATCACTGGAGTAATTAAAGCTAATATTCCAACTCGTGTTGCCTTTGCTGTATCATCAGGAATTGATTCACGTACGATTTTAGATATGATGGGAGCTGAAAAACTTCTTGGAAGAGGTGATATGTTATTTCTTCCCCAAGGAGAAAATTCACCAATCCGTATTCAGGGAGCTTGGATTTCTGAAGATGAAATTAAACGAATTGTTGACTATGTATGTGAACAACAAATAGCGCAATATGATCAAAGATTCCAAAACTTAGAAATTGCTGAGAAGAATAGTGGAACTGTTGATGCTAACACCGAAGTTAAAGATGAATATGATGATCCACTTTATGATGATATTGTCGAATTTGTTGTAACAACAGGAAAAGCTTCAGCTTCATTATTACAAAGAAGATTTAAATTAGGATATAATAGGGCAGCAAGGGTAATAGATTTATTAGAAGAACGTGGAATAATTGGCCCAATGAATGGAAGTAAACCAAGAGAAGTATTAGTTAAATTAAATAAAGATGATGATAGTGAAGAAATAATATAATAAAGAAAAAAGGGATGAAAGATGAAAATAGATTATTTGAATAGTATTATTGATTTATATTTAAAAAATGAGGATAATTATAAAAAAACATGTCTTACTATTAAAAAAAATCCTCAGGAATTAGAATTTTGCTTTAGTATGAAAAATAATAAAAATGATAAAACAAAATTTTCCATAAGTAATCTTGATATTTCTAATAACTTTAGTTCTTTTTTAAATAGATATAAACAAGATTTATTAATTATTGATGAAAAATATGATTATAATCGTAATAATAATACCTGTTACTATTATGTATTATTTAAAAATGGTAGAACTTTATCTCTTAATGGATTTACCATTGTTGAAATTAATAGTATTCGAAATATTCTTCATAATATTCAAATAAGACAAGAAGAAATAAGAATAGATGTACATGAAGAAGAGAAAAAAGATGTTTATCAACCTAAATTATCATTTGGATATGCAGGATATGCTTCCTTTTCGTTCATTTTCTTAGTATCAATAAGTATTTTTTCTGTTTTAATGATTTCTTTATTGATTTTTACAATTGCTATGAAATAAAAAGTAAATATAATTATATTTATTTTTTTATTATAAATTGACAAAAAAGATATTTAAATGATATCATTTTAATGTAATAATAGAATAATGGGGATAGTGATAAGATGAAGAAAAAAACTATAATGTTAATCTTATTAATTATTGTAATAGCATTATTATCTGTAGTTGGTATTATTATGATGAATAAAAATAGTCAACAGGATATTAATATAGAAGTAGAAGGTATTCTTTTAAACAAAAGTAAAACAACTTTACTAATAAATGAAGAAGAAAAACTAGTAGTAAAAATAAATCCCTCTAATGCCACAGATAAAAATATTACCTGGATAAGTTCTAATCCAAGTATTGTTAGTGTTGAAAATGGAATAATTAAGGGATTACATGAAGGTGAAGCAGAAATTATTGTCAAAACCGCCAATGGTAAAATGGCCAGTTGTAAAGTTATAGTAAATGCAAAAGATATAATAGCACCAATTATCGACGTTGAAACAACTGATTATAATACATTTGGAAAAAGTAAGACCGCCACAATAACCATAAAGGACAATGATGGGTTAAAAGCAGGAACATATAATATCAAATATGGTTGGGGATTAAATACATTATCATGTTCCAACATGACCGAGAGCACAACAATATCAATTGATGAAGGGGAGAAAAATAAAAGCGTATTGGTGACAGTGAATAATCAAACGGGTATGGGAAAAATATGCGTATGTAATGAAGAAATTATATCGGATATATCAGGTAACCAATTGGCATCAGAGACAATAAAGTGGTCAGAAATGAATTTAGACAATCAGGCCCCGGAAGCAACATTTAGTCCAAATGGTGGAACATTAAATACAGGAAGTACAGTAAAAATAATCGTTAATGATTTAACTGGAGTAAAAAGTGCCCAATATGCTATATTAGATAGTAATGGCAAAGTAATAAAAGATAGTGGTGAAACGACAGCCGGAACATATACAATGAAGTTTGAAAATGCTGGAACATACTATATTGGCGTCAAAGCACAAGATAAGGTAGGGAATGTGACAAGTAATTGGGTAAAATCAGGCGAATATACTATTGTAAGTTTGCCAATAGGAAAAGAAAAAATGCAAACAGGATATAGCCTTTATAGTGAATATGATAGTGAAACCCTTAAATATTGGATAGAGAAAAAAGACTATTATATCTTTGCTCATATATGGATGAAAGATCCATATAACCAATTTAAAATTGGTATGCAAGAAAAACCAAATAGTCAAAGTGGCATTATAACAGGAACAGTTTCAATGATTTTGAAAAATGAAATTGGAAGTTTAAAGGATTATAAAAAAGGAGTAATTGCCTCCAATTCCGCTTTTGGTGGAGTAGAATCTATACTGGTAACAAAATGGGGATATAGTCAATATATTCCATATATCTTGCATAATGGAAAAGTAGTTCGTGATGATACGGGATATGACATAATAAATAAATATGGAAAAACTGCTACCGTTTATGGAACGTATGGTTTAAGTAAATCTCTAGAATTAAAATGGTATAAAACTAATTATCAATCATCAGTAAATAAAGAAGCTAAAAATCAAATTATTGCTGATGAATTAAAATATACAAGTGGATCAGTTTACTATTCAGTAAAAAATGGAAAAGTGGTAACAAGAGATACGAATAAAAGTGCTTCTAATATGTTATGTCAAGTAAATAGTAATAATTTCATTTTAGCTAATTTTCAACATGCATCAAATACAGTTACTTTTGCAATGCATGCGGAGGAGTTAGTAAATCTAGGATGCCAAACAGCGGTAGCTCTAGATGGTGGTGGAAGTGTATATATGTATATGATTAACCCAACCACTAAAGTAAGTCAAAGAATTTCCGGTGGTTA
>CAMNBS010000011.1 GCA_946533175.1 uncultured Clostridia bacterium | reverse complement strand
AAAGCATCATCTAATACTTCTTTTAATACTTCTAACAATATCCATATTGAAATACCAACATATATTGTAGTATTTTTTACATATATCATATGCAATTATGCAATTATCATAAATTTATACATTAAAAACGATATTTACTCTTATCAGTCGTAGTAGATTATAATATTAAATTAATTACTGTTATTATTTTATAATGGCCAGTTCATCTTAAATAATAATATTCCAACAATTATTAAAAATAATATATAACAGGTAACATGAATACTAATAAGTATTTTTTGTAAAAAAGTATTCTTTATTTTTTTCTTTAAAAAACGATAATATTTCATAAAGAAGATATCACCAAGACCTTCGGTAAATAAATCGTGAAGATATTCATTATGCATGATTTTCCCTCCTTATATCATCAATTGATATAGAACTTTCATGTGGAATTTGCTTCCATTCAACTTTTTTAAATAAAGCTATATATGTTGTATATTTACCAATAATATCAAAAATTGGCCAAGTTATAATATAAAGAATTTTTTTATGAAATTTAATTTTTTTCATCCGCTTATGTTCGACAAAGAAAATATAAATAGCCATCCACATATTTTCAATATATCGACCTATTTGATAAAATAGATGTAACCATACTGATATAATAAATCCCATCAATAAAGAAATAACTCCTGCATTAACATAAAAAGATAAATCAAAGAAATGACGCATTACCTGCCCCAAAATAGTTCCTCCTTGAAAAACATTAATATCATTAATACCATTAACATAAGCATTATTACTAAATAAAAAGCATGAGAAAATAAACCATAATAATAAATAAATAACGCTACTAGGAAGATTTAACATAAGCATATCAAAAGATGCAAAACGATGGCGAATAGACTCAATTATTCGAAAGAATAACTTCTGTTTTTTATTAGTTTTCTTTTTACTAAACATTTTCCCAAAAAGGATATTTAATAATAAACCTGGCCCAGTTTCCACAAAAGCTTGTAAATGTCCTTTACTCCAACGAAGACGTTGACGAAGTGCAATTGCAAGACTTACTGGTTGTTCATCATAAAAAATAGCTTTATCACAATATGATATTCGATACCCCTCTCGAACGGCATCAGCTGAAAAAGCTCGATCTTCGGTTAAAGAAGTATATTTCCAACCATCCTTTACTAATTCATTGGCAAATAAAAAACCCGTTCCCTGAATATTAGTGGCTAAACGTAAGATACTCCTTGCTCTATGACCAGTTCGAACACTTCTTAACCAGTGAATAGCATAGGTTGAAGCAATCCAATTTTCATCAAAATTTTTGGTATTTCGATAAGATGTTATTATTTTTTCACCACTATCAAAAGCTTCATTCATCCGTGTAATATAATCATTTTGCAAAAGATTATCAGCATCAAAAACAAAGTATCCTGCAAAACTATCTATTCCATAGTCACGTTTAATACACTCAAAAAGATATTGTAAAGCAAAACCTTTAGTTTTATGGATATCATCATAGCGAGAATAACAAATAGCTCCATGGGCTAAAGCTACTTCTTGCGTTTTATCCGTGCAATTATCACATACAACAAAAGTTGTGATTAAATCTTGAGGATAATCTTGTTTGTGAATGCTATCCAATAAATTTCCAATAACTTTTTCTTCATTGCGAGCTGCTATAACAATAGCATATCTATGATTTTTCTTAGCTTTAGGAAATATTCTGGTAAAAAAAAGTCCAATTACTAAATAAAAAACATGATAGATACCTAATATTGCTAATATTCGATATATCCACCAAACAATACTAGTTCCTGAATCATACCAGCTACCAATTGTGCGAATAAAATTATCTATAAAACTACTCATACAACAGACCTTTCTATTATCATTATAGCATAATAATAAAAAAAGAAAAGTATTATTTCTTCTCTTAACTTTTAACAAAACTATCTATTTCACTAATAAAAAAGAAATCTTTTTCCTTGAAATCACACACAAAATAATTACTATTTAAGCTATTTAAAATTTTTAAAAAACTCGAATAACTCTTATTACTTTCTAATAACAAATGAGATGATTTTACTTTTAAAATACTTACTTCATCATGATATAAATCATTAATAATATGTTCATTATTCATTTTGCTATAAACTAAATCTTTATGTAATTTAATATATATTTCATTATTGATATTAGTTACTTTTATTTTATCGGTTAATTGTTTAAATAAATTAAAACCATAATCAACTTCTTCAACATGCATAAAATAAATACTTTCCAATACTTTATATAAACTTACAGGACTATTTCGATATAAATTTGCAATATTATTTTTAACATTAAATATATAATACATTCTCATTTTAATCACCAAATATAGGATATTATATTTTCAAAAAATATTTTGTCGATTAATGAAAATAATGATATATTTTAACGGGATTTTTAGTAATAATTAAAGTATCTTTATCTATGTCACCTAATAAATCCAAATTATCATTAACATAATAATAGTCATTATCGCTTAATACTTTTCCTAACTTACTTATAGGATGAAAAAGAAAAAAATCCCTATCCGTAATAAAATAATACTCATAATTATATTGAGCTAACAAATCATATAATTTATCTAAAAAAAGATTTTCATTATCTAAAATATGTAGACAAAGAATCAGCTTTTTCTTAATAATATACTTATCTAATACTTCTTTTAATGTAGGTAAATAATATTTAAAAATATGAGAAGGAAATTTAACTTTTTTTAAATATTCATAGTTAGTTTCATGAATTTTTTTCTTACTTAATGTACTTTTAGATAAATCATCATCAGTTGATAAAACAAAGTAATGATCTTTACTTTTAAAAACATCTAATTTTATTCCATCAACATAAGAAAGATTTATTGTTAATAAAATGGCATCCATGGTATTACTAGGATTATAACATGACATACCACCATCTGCAATTATATGCACTCATATCACCAAAGAAATTTATGTAAAAAAAAAGAAATTATGCACGTGATACATATTTTCCATCTTTACTACTTATTAGTATTTCCTCATTTTCTTCAATAAATAAAGGTACTTTAATTACTTTTCCTGTTTCAAGAGTAGCATCTTTCATAGCACTACTAGTTGTGTTTCCTTTAACAGCAGGTTCTGTATGAGTAACTTTAAGAGCGATTTTATCAGGAAGATTCATTCCTAACATTTCCCCTTCAAAGAACATAATATCTACTTCTAAATTTTCTTTTAATAATAAGGCATCTTCTCCAATTAAAGATTTATTAAGTTCAATTTGTTCATAGTCATTCATATTCATAAAATAAAAAGTATCATTCATTGAATATAAGAATTGCATTGGCTTCTTTTCAATTCTAGCTGGTTCTACTTTATCACTAGAATTAAAACGATTTTCAATAATTGAACCAGTTCTTAAATTTTTAAGTTTAGCTTGTACAAAAGCAGCTCCCTTACCAGGTTTAACATGTTGTGTATCCATTACAGAATAAATATTATTTTCATACATAATGGTCATACCAACTTTTAAATCATTAACATTTATCATTTTTTACCCCCTCTTATTTCTTTTCTTTATGAACAGTATGTTTTTGACATCTTGAACAATATTTAGATAGTTCTAAGCGTTCTGTAGTATTCTTAACATTTTTTTCTACACGATAATTTTCTTCGTTACATTCTGTACAAACAAGAGTTTTTCTTTGTCTATTTAAAGCTTTAGCCATAAAGCACCTCCTCATTTCCAAGTAGTATTATATCAAAGAATATTAGGAATTACAACATTTTTTTGACATAACTCCTTTTATTTGTTAAAATTAGAACGATGTTTATGGAAAAAGTTGGAATTATTTGTGAATATAATCCATTTCATAATGGACATATATATCATTTAAAAAAAATTAAAGAATTATTCCCTGATTCACTAATTATCTTAGTCATGTCGGGAAATTATACAATGCGTGGAGAAATATCGCTTCTCAATAAATGGGATAAAACAAATATTGCTTTAAAATATGGGGTATCATTAGTAGTTGAACTTCCATGTTTTTATGCTACTAATAGTGCTGATACTTTCTCCGAAGGAGCGATTAATATCTTAAATAAACTACAATGTGATTATGTAGTTTTTGGCTCTGAATGTAATGATATTAATTTATTATCTACTCTAGCCCATACTCAAATAGAAAATCCATTATATGATAAATTAGTCAATAAATATATGCAAGAAGGCCATAATTATCCAACTAGTATGGCTAAAGCTCTACAAGATCTATGTGGTAAAACTATTAATACGCCCAATGATTTATTGGGCTTAAGTTATATCAAACAAATTATTTTACAAAAAGCTAAGATAATTCCCTATTCGATTTTAAGAACAAACGATTACCATGAAACCAAAATAAAAAAAGAAATCACCAGTGCTACTTCTATTCGGGAAGCAATAAAAATGAAACAAGATATCAAAAAAAATGTTCCCAAAGAAACCCTTGCAAGTATAATAACTGACGATTATCAAGATAATTTATTTAAACTATTAAAGTATCAATGTTTAAATAATTTTAATAATTTATCCAGTTATTTAGATGTTGATGAAGGTTTAGATAACTTAATAAGAAAAAATATTTTAAAAGCCACCAATTATGATGATTTAATTAATAAAATGAAAACAAAGCGTTATACTTATAATCGACTTAATAGAATGTTTATTCATATTTTATTAAATATTCAAAAAAATGATGTCAAGAAAAGAAAAGAAATAAATTATCTTCGTGTTTTAGGTTTTGATAAACTAGGAAGAGAATATTTAAAAAAAATAAAGAAAGAATGTCCAATTCCTATCATAACCAAATATAGTGACATCAATGATGATAATTTAACCTTTGAACTACATACAGCATTTATCTATCATATGATTATCAATAATCCCAATTTAAATATTACTGAACTCAAAAGTATTCCAAAAAGGAAAGAAGATTAATTTTTCTTTCCTTTCTTTTTATAAAAATAGCAGATATCTTTCAATTGACATTCTTGGCATGATGGATTTTTTGCTTGACAATAATATCGACCAAATAATACAAGTTGTAAATGTCTTCGTCCCCATTGTTCTTCCAAAATATTTTTCATTAATGTCTTTTCAATTTCTAAAACTGATGCTTTAGCAGGTACTAATTTAAGACGCTTGCAGACTCTTTCAACATGAGTATCAACAGCAATAGCGGGTATTTTTAAATATTCAGCGTAATAAACATTTACTGTTTTTCTTCCAATACCAGGGAGTGTTTCCAAAATCTCTCGTTCCTTAGGAACTATTCCATCATAATTATCGACCAGAATTCTTGCTATTTCTTTAATATTAAAAGCTTTCTTAGTATAATTTCCTAACGAATGCACAATATCCTTTAAATCATTAAAATTGGCCTCTTTTAAGGCTTCTAGGTTGGGATATTTTGTAAATAATTCTTTAGTTACTATATTAACTCTTGCATCAGTCGTTTGTGCACTAAGCATAACAGCTATTAATAAACTATAATCATTAAAATAATGGAGTTCACAATGAGGATTAGGAAGTAATTCATCTAAATAATTTAAAATTTCACTATATTTCTTCTTCATCATCTAACCAATCACAATTATATATTTCTACTTTCTCATTTTGTGGTGTTTCCTTTTTTATATCTTCTTTTTTCTTAATTCCCTTTTTATTCCATTCAAATAATATTTTATCAATATATCTTAAATTATTAACCCCATTTAAACTAGCTTCCTTTAAAGCTTCTTTAATCAATTCTTTATCGTAATTATTATTTTCCCAATCATCAATCATTTCATGTTCTAAAGGACTTAATTTACGATTAAATTCTAATTCAATTAAACTATGAATATTTTCATCACTTTCACTTTTGGTATTCAATTCTTCCATTAATTTTATAGTTATCTTTTCATATAATGGTGATAAATCAAATACTTCTTCCATAACCCCTTTTTCATCTTTTAAAGCTAAAAGATTAATTAAGCCTTTTTCCGTTAAACTAGAAATATTTTCCATTATTTTAATTAAATCACTATTTAAATGTTCAGTAATACTATTTGGATCAAAAACACATTTATCTTTATCATAAAGATATTCTAATAACACAAGCTCATCAATAGTAACATTCCAACTTTGATATAACTTAAAAAAAGAAAGGGGTAAAACAATCGGCTTTTCTTGAACATAACTCTGCAACTTAATTTGATTCATACACCCTCCTAAAACCCAGGTCCCCCGGCTTTAATCGTATTAAATTTTAATTGATAAGCATATTTATCATCTTTTTCATTATCCGTAGTATTCCAAATATATAATTTATATTTTTGAGTTTTACCACCTTCAATTTCATTAGTATATAAAATATTTTCTTTAATATCTAATAATCGACCACTTGCTAACTTAACATCATCTAATAATAAAGCATAATTTAGTCTATCTCTTTTTATTGTACTAGTTTCTAAATCCGTAATGATAATTTGATAAATTCCTTTCATATCTCCATCGTTTTTCACTTCAAAAATATATGGCCACTCTAAAAGAGCTTCTTTCTCTTCTAATTTTTTGACATTTTCTAATTCAAATTCTTTGGTATCATCAAAGGTAACTGTGACTAAAACATTTCCATCTTTTCGCAATTTATCAATTTTTTCAGTTAAGAAATAACTTCCAATACCAACTAGTCCACTTACAATAATAGTAACTAATATCCAAACAATTTTCTTTTTCATCTTTACTACTTCCTCTCTTTTTCAATAAATGTATCATAATCACATCGTAAGTCTTTTATTTTACCATCATTATTAATTAAAATAATACGATTACATACAGTACTAATTAATTCATGATCATGTGAAGCAATAAGTATTTCACCTTCAAAATTTTTTAATCCCTTATTAAGTGAGGTAATACTTTCCAAATCCAAGTGATTGGTAGGCTCATCCAATATTAAGAAGTTTGGATGTTCCAACATCATCTTTGATAACATAACTCGAGCTTTTTCGCCACCTGATAGAACTTTTAAGCTTTTAAATACTTCATCTTCTTTAAATAGCATTCTTCCCAAAAAACTTCTTAACGCTACAGGGTCATCTTGATAACCATATCGACCTAAAAAATCCATAATACTTATATCTTCTTTAAAATAATTTGTATTATCAATCGGAAAATAACTAGGTTTAATAGTTTTACCAAATAATACCTCACCACTTTTGAATTTTAATTCATGCATAATAATATTAAAAAGTGCTGTTTTAGCAATATTATTAGTTCCAATAAAAGCTATTTTATCTCCCTTTTGAATATCAAAACTAATTTTATCTAATAAACGGTGTCCTTCTTCTTCATAAACTAAATCTTTTACTCTTAAAATATCTTTACCATGCATAGTTTCAATTTTAAAATCAATAAATGGATATTTTCTTGATGATGGAATAACTTCTTCTAATTCTATTTTATCCAAAATTTTCTTTCTTGAGGTTGCTTGACGACTTTTACTAGCATTTGCACTAAACCTAGCAATAAAATCTTTTAATTCTTTAATTTTTTCTTCTTTTTTCTTGTTTTGATCTCTTATTTGTTTTTGCAATAATTCACTTGATTCATACCAGAAATCATAATTACCAACATACATTTGAATTTTGCTGTAATCAATATCAACAATATGTGTACATACTTTATTTAAAAAATGACGATCATGACTCACAACAATAACTGTATTAGGATAATTAATTAAAAACTCTTCTAACCATTCCGTTGCTTCTATATCAAGATTATTAGTTGGCTCATCTAATAACAAAATATCAGGATTTTGAAATAAAGCTTTAGCTAGTAAAACTTTTACCTTATAGCTATTTTGAATATCTTTCATTAAAGAATAGTGAACCTCTGGAGGAATTCCTAAATTAGACAAAAGAAGTGTAGCATCACTTTCTGCACTCCAACCATCCATTTCACTAAACTCCGCCTCTAAATTACCTAATCTAATACCATCTTCGTCACTAAATTCACTCTTATTATATAAGCGATCTTTTTCCATCATTATTTCATATAACTTAGCATTTCCTTTTAAAACAACATCAATTACTTTATCTTCGTCATACTTATAATGATCCTGTTCCAGATAAGCTAATCTACTTCCTTTACTGATAATTATCTCTCCCTTTGTTGTATCAATCTCACCAGTTAAAAGTTTTAAAAAAGTTGTTTTACCAGCCCCATTAGCTCCAATTAACCCATAACAGTTACCATCAGTAAATTTCAAATTAACATTTTCAAATAGCATTCTTTTACCAAAAGATAAACTCACATTATTAACACTAATCATATTTCACCACATGATTAATTATATAAAATAAACACGAAATAAGCAACATTTTATAAATCGTTTTTACTAAAATTATTTTAGTATTTTCTTTAAAGTTTTAATAGCATTTGATTCTATTCTAGATACTTGAGCTTGACTAAGACCTAATTCCTTGGATATTTCCATTTGGGTTTTTCCTATAATATAGCGATTATTTAAAATATCTTTTTCTCGTTTAGTTAAATCATTTATTGCCATAACAAGAGCCATTTTATCTTCTTTATTATCATGCGACTTTTTATCTTCAATTTGCTCATATAAATAAATTGTATCTCCCCCATCATTATAAATTGGAGTATACATACTAATTGGTTCATACGTTGATTCAATAGCAATTAAAACATCCGTTTCTGGCACCTCTAATTCCTTAGCTATTTCACTATATGTTGGAACATAACCATTTTTATTCGTTAAAAATTCTTTCATTTGCATTGTTTTATATGCCAAATCTTTAAGCGAACGACTAACTCTTAACATATTATTATCTCTTAGGTATCGTCGCATTTCTCCAGCTATCATTGGACAAGCATAAGTTGAAAGCTTAAGTCCATAACTTAAATCAAAATTATCAATAGCCTTAATAAGTCCAATAACTCCTATTTGAAATAAATCATCCAAATTATCCGTTCGAGAAGAATATTTTTGTAAAATTGATAAAACTAATTTTAAATTACCATTAATAAGTTTCTCTTTAGCTTCAAGATCATGATCATTTTGATATTTTTTAAATAATTCAATCATCTCTTCATTCGTTAATACCTCTAGTTCATTAGTATTTACTCCCGTTATATCTACTTTATATTTAGCCATAAAAAAATCCTTTCATATCCATTGTGATATTAAAGGAGTTTTTTATTCATTTAATATTTCTAAATCTAAAAATCATTTTAATAAATAATTATAATAATTATTTTTAATAATTAATTTGCCAATATTTAAGGTATTCTTAACTAAACTGTTCATTTCTTTAACATAGTTATTATCTATATCATCACCAACAAACTTTGAAGAAGAAGCATAATAAGTTCCATGGGACGTTACCCAACTACGATTATTAAAAATAGCAATACCTTCACTAGTTGATAAAATATCCTTACCAGTAAATAATCTTGAATCATAATTAACTCCAAATAAATTATATACCGTTGGTAAAACATCACTAGACATACAAGGCTTCGTAATATGCATATCTTCTTGATTATTATTCCAAAGAATTAAAGCATTATGATTTACTTCGACAACATTATCTCTTTTATAAGTTGATAATGAGTTCATATCACTTAAAGATAATTTATATGGATAATGATCCGCCATTAAAACAATAATAGTGTTATCAAGTTTTCCTTTTTCTTCTAAAGCTTTAATTAAAAACTCTAATGCTCGATCAAGTTCTATTTGCGTTGCTAAATAAGCCTTAGCACTGGTAGATAACTTTAATTTATTAACATAACTTCGATTCTTATAAGCCATACTATTATCACTAAAATTATATGAGAAATGACCTGATACCGTCATATAATATGCTAAGAATGGTTCATCTTGGTCAATATAATCCTTAACTGTAGCTTTCATCATTTCCAAATCACTTTGAGGCCACTTTTTACAATTCATTCTTTTTTCCATGCCATTATAACAACCAATATAATTAGTAAATCCTTGGCTCTTTAAATATTTATGACGATCTTGAAAACCATACCAATTATTATGATAAGCAAAAGTTTTATATCCTAAGTTTTTAAATGTAGTAGCAATTCCTTGCGGAAAATAATTCTTACCACTACGCCACTTGGACAAAATACTAGAATCAGGATATAAACCAGTTAAAGCTTGAAATTCTCCACCTATAGTTGATAATGTATTAGGGGTATAATACTTATCAAAGATAAAACCAGAATGCGTTAACTTATAAAGAGTTGGTGTTAAATCTTCTCTTACCCCTACTTCCGAAAAACTTTCAGCAACAATATATATTAAATTATAATTTTGATAAAGACCAGTATAACTATTTTTCAAGGTACCAGAATTATTCTTCATATAGTTATTAATCGTTTTTATTTCATTATTTTTAGTTTCTTTATCAAAGTTTATTTCCTTAATATTTGCCTCATATACAATTTCTTTTGGTAAATTACTTCTTTCAGTACTATCAGTATTCATATCCACAATAATATCTTCATCAAACCCAAAAATAGCACGATGCATATCAATTATAAAGGAGTTTAAAACACCCATTTTTTCGATGTTTAAAGAAATAGAATTAACATCATGATATAAAGAATAAAGACTATTTTCCATGTTTCTAGTTAAATAAATATTCATTCCATAAACTAATAAACCAAAAATGAAAAGTCCAAGATAACCATAATTATTAACTTTATTATTTTTTTCTAAGTTTATTTTTTTCTTAAAAATCAAAAAAAGAATAAATGGTAAAAAGAAAAGTAAAATATAATACCAATTATCTATAATACTTTGAATTGTTTCTTTAAAAAAGCTATTTAATTGATCAGATAATCCCATAATTGACATGGAGAAAAAAACTTTAAAAGTATTATAAAAAACAATTTGAATAGAAAAGAGAATACCGATAAAAAAGAAACAAAAGGCAGTTACAATATTATTCCCTTTATTCTTAAATAATCCCGTAATAAGACTCATTAAAGAAGAGATAATTAATGAATACAATATAATATTAATAATATATTCTATTAAAAAACTAGGAAAGACTATCCAATGAAAAATTATTTCTAAAAGCAAAATAACAACAAAGAATAACAAAAATCTTTTTAAAAACTTCTTATTCATACCGCACATCCTGTCATAATTGTATCAAAATAATATATAAATGTCCATCTAAAAACTACCAATATTTTTTATTGGTAGTTATATTATTACTCTAAAACAAAGGCATAGACTATTAGACTAAAAATATTATTATCATTATATTCCATTGCAATAGAAGAAATAATTACTTTCTTATTATCAATCATAAATTCATTATGATTAGAAAAATACTGATGAATATTAGCACTATTTTCAAAATATTCCATAATAATTTTAGTTATATCAACACTTATATTCTTATTTTTCAATAAAATTTTAGCATCAAGAATATTTATTTTATTATCCAAAACATAACTAAGATTATAGAGATTATTAAATCCTTTTACATCAATCTCTTCTATATTTTGTCCTTCTGAAAAATAATTTTCATTATAATAATGATAACCACGATAACTTTCAACTAATTTTTTTTGTTCATTCGAGTATTTATTTAACTTTTCCTGTCCAATAGCAAAAGATGAGACATAATCATATGAACTATATAATTTTTCCTTTTCTTGATTGGTTAACGTTTTCTTAATAAGAAGATTATCTATTATCTTTATTTGACTATTCATGGATATTTCATAAGCATTAATAAATGGACAAACCAATGATATAATAGTGATTATTCCTATTAAATAAAATAAATAATCATCTTCTTTTTTCATAATATACATAATAATATGAACTATTTCAACAATTAATAGCATGATACCAAAATAACGAATAATAGTTATACCATGATTAATTATTCTTATCCCTAAAGAATACACTTGCAACAAAACAAAAGGAATAAACAAATATGGTAGTTTTTTATTTATTCGAAATATCAAATCATCTTGATAATAATTATTCATTATCCATGTTGGTAGATAAAAGAAAAATAAAATACCAATAATTCTAAATATTTCATTTGATGGAAAAGAACGGGTAATAATAATTTTAAAGAGATAAAAATAAATAACTATAAAAGCAACCACAATTAAAAAGAATAATGTATAATGAACAATAATTTTCATAAATTCTTTCGTTTTTTGATCAACATTGGTAAAGTCTTCTAAGATATTAGGAAGATAAAAAGCACCAAACAAAAGTATTTCTATCCTATAGATTAAATCAAAATCATTACCATTTAAAATTAAATTTTCAAAAGCTAAAGAAATAAGCACTAAACCAATTGCTAAAATATAATATACAATCGATGTTTTTAAAATATTCGATATACTAGAAATAAGGTAATGTCCAAGACTAACTCGACTATTTTTATATAGTTTATAAAAAACAATAATTACTGATATGACAACATATACAATAGTTATTCTTTCAGCTATTTCACAAACTAATAAGCTATGACTATTAATAAATAAAACTAAAATAAAAGAAATTATTGCAAAAAAGGCATATAATAATCTTTTTTTCTCTTTAAAAACAACTTCTGTAACTAATGAGCCAATCGTAAAGAAAACTAAAAATTGAAATAGTTTAAGAATAGGACCATCAAGATCATCAGCCAAAATAGTTAATATTAAAGTGCATAATAAAATACCTATATTAGTTATTGGATAAATTATTAAAATCTTTTTATATTGATTAAATAATTCTTGAATTTTTTCTTTAATTTTCATTATTATCACCTACTCACTCTAAAAATATTTTATCATTATTATATAAAAAAACAAACAAAAAGTTATATTAATTTTGTTTGTTTACTTTAGTTAAAGTATCATTAATACATTTATTATCAACGTTATTTACAGGATACCATCCATATTTGGTCATTAAATTATATGTTTCGGCTTGAGAATGCATAATCATATCTAATCCATTTTTAAGTGTTTCGCGTATATCTTCATTTGAACTTTCTAATGTACCATGAACAAAAACTTCAACAGTACTTTTTAGAATTAACAAATAATTTTCCATTATTAATCTATCCATTAGCCTTCTCCTTTAATTTCATCAACAATTCTTCTTTTAAATTTTCATGAACTGTTAGTTCATTTTGCAAAAAAGTGGTAATTCTCTCATCACTAATATTTTTTAATGATTCATTAATTATTTTAATAATGTTACCAATATGTCCGATAGCATCTTCGAAATATAATAATTCTTTTTGTGTCATAATCTCCTCCTCTATTAATATGGAAGGATTCAAAAATTATATACAAAAAAAATGCTTATTCAGCATCTTTTTTTATTACTTCTTCTTTCTTATAATGTCCACATTTTGGGCAAACACGATGTGGTTTAATAACCTCTCCACAGTTAGGACATTTAGTTACAGTTTTAGCTTCTAAAGCATTGTGAGCTCTTCTCATTCGTTTTCTTGTTTTTGAAACTTTTCTAAAAGGTACAGCCATGATCTCACTCCTTTCTTATTCCAATTTGAAATCACTAAACGGATTATTCTTTTTCTTATATTCCTCTTCACTAATAACACGATAATTTTCTGTTTCAATATTAGATAATTCGCTATTAGTAAACCTTAAGGGAACTTCCAAAATAATATAATGCCATAAAAACTCAATTAAATCAAGTGTTTTAGTGGAATTTTCCAAAGTTTCTTCAATTTTTATGGTAAAATGATACGGAATTTCTTCATAAGTAATGGCGTCATGTAATATCATCACTCCTTTAGCAGTAGCATTAATATCATAATTATTTTCATTATTTACAGTAATATTCCCTATTATTTTTACTTTATCTAGTTGAACAATATCCATTTTTTGATAATTTTCTTTTGGTATTTCTATTTCATAATCAAGTGGTATTTCATCAACATAATTTAATTTTTCTAAATTAATCATAAAAACTCCCTCTAAAATTATACATCATAATATTTTAGATAGCAATATTATTTTAATTCATCCATTAAAAGCGGTATTATTTGCTTTTTACGTGACACAACACCCTTTAATTCATATCCTTCATAAATATCTGAAACATCAAAAATTGTTTCAAAAATATTTTTAGATTTAGCATTATATAAAAGATATGTATTATTATTAATAATATCAGTAATACAAAAAGCTAAGATATCATAATCGTGTTCTTCACTAATTTTTTCAATAACAGTTAAATATTTTTCTTTATCCTTTAAAACCTTAATATAATCAATAACAGTCATTTGACCAATACCTATTTTACGATTACTAATATTAAATGATTTAAAATCATTATAAATTAATTCTTCAATGGTTTTTCCCTTAATAGAAGCAGCAGAAGCAAACATTCCTTTACTAAATTCTAAAGGATCAACTTTAGCTATTTTAGCTAGGGCATCAACCGCTCTTTTATCATAAATCGTTGTAGTTGGTGAATGAAAAAGTAAAGTATCCGAAATAATGCCTGATAACATTAAACCAGCAATATATTTTGGTGGCTTGACTTTCTGTTCTTTATACATTTCATAAATAATGGTATTAGTACTACCAACTGCCATATTTCGAAAATTAATTGGTACACTTGAATTAACATTACCAATTTTATGATGATCAACTATTTCTAATATTTCGGCTTCATCAATTCCATCAACACTTTGACTATATTCATTATGATCAACCATAACAACCTTTTTGCGTCTTTTTTCACGAATATCTTCACTACGCAATAGTCCTAATATTTTACCTTTACGATCAACTATTGGATAATTCGTAAATTTATATTTACTTGCTAATGTTAAAAAATCATTAATATACATATTTTCTATGATTGGAGCTATAGGATTAGTCGACATAATATTTTTAATATAATTACTTAAGATAATCATTCTTGACACGTATAATGACTCTTGCATCGTAGCGATAATATTAATTTTATTTTTCATTGCTAATTTAATTAAATCATCACCAATTTTCTTTGTTCCAACAACTACAATAAGATGAACTTTCGCTTCTATAGCATGTTTAATAATTTGAAAACGATTTCCAGTAATTAAAATATTATTACTTGTAAGATTAATATTCTCTTCAAAATCTGTCGTTTTATAAGCTGACAAAAGAATTTTACCTTCAATATTTTCTCTAAAACGCAATATTTCTATACCTTTAATTATCTTTAAAATATTCGTATAATTAGTTTTTAGTTCATCATAATGAGGATTTACAATAATTTTTAATAAATCTTTCATTGTAACAATGCCAACAAAGTTTTTATTATCCTTACATATTGGAACACCAGTTATTTCTTCTTTTTGCATATAATTATATAAATCATCTAAAGTATTTTTTTCATTCAAATAACAGTCTTTTTTATAATTCAAATCACTTACTTCTAATTTAACATCATTTAAATAAGGTGGTTTGTCTACCTTAAAATAATTTAATACATACTTTGTTTCATTATTAATTTCACCCAAAACATATGCTTGAGCATCTTGTTTAAATACTCTTTTTAAATACGCAAGAGCAATCGCTGATGTAACAGAATCCGTATCGGGATTTTTATGACCAAAAATTTTAATTTCATCCATCAGTATGATCCTCCTTTAATAAACTTAGTGATACTTTTTCATTTTTCTTATCAATATCAATAACATAACAGGTAACTATATCCCCTACTTTAAATAATTTATTAGGATCGCTTACAAAATCCTTAGATAATTTAGATATATGAGCCAAACAATCATTATGTAATCCAACATCAATAAACAAACCGAAGTTTACAACATTACGAACTGTTCCCTTTAATTCCATGCCAATTTTAACATCATCAATAGTTAAAACATCACTTTTTAAAATAGGACTTGGAGCTTCATCACGCGGATCACGATGAGGTTTTTTTAAAGCATCAATAATATCATAGAAAGTATATTCAGGAATATCTAATTCTTTTCTAATTGTTTCTAAATCCACCATTCCTAATTTAATCAACAAATTTTCTTTACCAATATCTTCTATTTTTAATTGTAATTTTTCTAATATATGCATTGCGTCAGCATAATTATCCGGATGAATTGCTGTTTCATCCAATTTATTTTCCCCATCTGTAATTCGTAAAAAGCCCGCTGCTTGTTCAAAAGTTTTATCACTTATTCCACTTAAATCTTTTATTTCATTTCGAGAAATTATCTTTCCTTTTTTTAATCGATAATTAATAATTGATTCAATACTTCTTTTATTCAACCCTGATACATATTGAAGAAGAGAAACACTAGCCGTATTAACATCAACCCCCACTTTATTAACCACTTTTTCAACAGTAAAATCTAAAGTATTTTCTAAATCTTTTTCTTTAACATCATGTTGATATAATCCAACTCCAATATTTTTAGGATCAATTTTAACAAGTTCGGAAAGACTATCCTGTAGTCTTCGTCCAATACTAATAGCACTACGTTTTTCTACTGTTAAATTTGGAAATTCTTCTATACCTAAATTAGAAGCTGAATAAACACTGGCACCTGCTTCGTTAACAATGGCATAACTTACAGGATGATGAGCTTCCTTAATGGTATCAGCGATAAAAGCTTCACTCTCTCTTGATGCCGTACCATTTCCAATCGCCACAACATCAACTTGATATTTTTCAATCAAATCCAGAACAATCTTTTTACTTTCTAAAATCTTATTTGCGGGAGGAGTTGGATAAATTACATCAATATGAAGAGGATTTCCTGTTTTATCTAAAACCGCTAGTTTACATCCTGTACGATAGGCTGGATCAAGAGCTAAAACTATTTTTTCTTTAAGTGGTGGAGTCATAAGTAAAGCTTCTAAGTTCTTAGCAAAATTTTCAATTGCCACCGTACTTGCTTTATCAGTTAAATCACTTCTTATTTCTCTTTCAATACTTGGTAAAATTAATCGCGACATACTATCGGCAATAGCTTCACTAACAAGATTAACAAACGAAACATCTTTATTTAAAATAACCTTACGACATAAATACGTTTTTACTTCATCTTTAGAATATTCAAGACTAATAGTCAAAACATTTTCTGCTTCTCCTCGATTCATCGCTAAAATTCGATGACTCTTAATTCCTTTAATTTTTTCATTATAATCATAATAATTTTTATATACTTCACGTTCATCTTTAGCATCTTTTTTACGCTTTGATTTTATTATTCCTGTTAAATAAATATAATTACGAATAAACTTACGATAAATAGCCTCATCACTTATTATCTCAGCAATAATATATTTAACTCCAAGAAGAGCTTTTTCTTTCGTTTTTACGGCATCATTTAGATATTTATTTACTTCATCATCTAAATTAAACTCTTGAAATAATAAAACCTTTTGAGCTAAAGGAAGAAGACCTGCTTTAATCGCTTCACTAGCTTTAGTTTTCTTTTTTTCTTTATATGGGCGATATAAATCTTCTACATCAACTAACTTATCACACGATAAAATTGCCTCTTTTAATTCATCAGTTAATAATCCTTTTTCATCAATAAGACGAATAACATCTTCTTTTCTTTTTAAAAGATTCATTTGATAGCGATACACTTCTTCAATGCTTCGAATGGCTTCCTCATTTAATGCTCCTGTCAACTCTTTACGGTATCTGGCAATAAAAGGAATAGTATTTCCTTCTTCTAATAATTTAAGGGTTACTTCAACTTGACGAAGACTAATCCGCATTTCTTTACTAATTTGTTCTATTATTTTGTTGTTCATATATCCTCCTACTAACATATAATATATTATAACGTATTTTTCTTTAAAATAAAATATGAAAAAGAAACCTTTAACAGTTTCTTTACTCTTTTTTTCTAAACATTAATTCAATAGCTTCCTTATAAAGATTATAAGCAATATTATACCCTTTATCACCATTTAACTTAATTAAGTTGGTCATCATTATACCACTATTAGCCTCCAAAACCAACAATTCATGATTCTTTGTGTATATAATATCAACACTAGCAAAAGATATATTTAATTCACTAACAACCTTGAAAGCAAGATTTTCTATCTTTTTGCGTAATTCTTCATCAATTTCCCAAAACAGTGTTCCACCACAAGATAAATTAAAACGAAAATCTAATTCTACTATTTCATTTTTCTTTGGAATATATTTTTCATCAATAATTTTAGTTCTAAGATGAAGATTATTTTTTTCTAAAAGACTTTGAACATTACTTTTGCCATCTCCAATAATCAATGGTTTTCTCTTACCGTAAAGAAGACGTATTTCTTTATTTAAAAGAATAACTCGATATTCATTTTCAATATCATAATAAGGACACAAGGATACCGAATATTGACTTGTGAATAAATAATCTATTGTCTTAAATAATGTATCTAAGTCACATATTTTGAAAACTAGCTTTCCACAAGTTCCAACATTACCTTTAACAATAATTTCTTGATGATGTTCGAAAAAGAAAGATTCAACTTCATTCTTATCATAATTTTTAAAGATTACTTTATGAAAACAACAAGGAATTTGTTTATATTTTAATATATCATAAAATAATCCCTTATCATCAATAATATTACCAATAGCATGATTATTAAGATCAAACTTGTGCCCTTCAATATAGTGAATTTGTCGATCCTTTTCTAAAACAATTACCCAATTATCCGAAAGATGAGTTACTTTAATATTTAATTCGTCACCAATTTTATCAATTATTTGATGAAAACTACTCATTATTTTCTTTACTACTTTCCAATTCTTCTTCAATACGAAGTAATTCATTATATTTACACATACGATCAGTTCTTGAGATTGAACCAGTTTTAATTTGGCCAAGATTTAACCCTACCGCAAGATGAGCAATAGTTGTATCTTCAGTTTCACCAGAGCGATGGGAAATAATTGTTTTATAGTTATAAGCTCTAGCTAGAGCAATGGTTTCTAATGTTTCGGTAATCGTTCCTATTTGATTTACTTTTAGAAGTATAGCATTACCAGCTTTTAATTCAATACCTTTTTGCAAATACTCTTTATTTGTAACAAACAAATCATCACCAACAAGCTGTATTCTATTACCTAATTTAGCAGTTATTTTACTAAATCCATCCCAATCATTTTCATCAACAGGATCTTCAATAGAAATAATTGGATATTTATTAATTAATTCTTCGTAGTAATTAATTAGTTCATCCGTTGTCAAACATCTTCCCTCACCAACCAAATGATATTTTCCATCACGATAAAACTCACTTGCCGCAACATCAATAGCCATGCATACATCAACACCAGGCGTATATCCTGCACTTGTAATCGCTTCCATAATAAGTTTAAATCCCTCTTCATTGGATGAAAGATTAGGAGCAAAACCTCCTTCATCACCTACACTAGTAGCTAACTTCTTATCTTTTAATATTCCTTTTAAAACATGAAAAACTTCACTAGCAACACGCATAATTTCCTTGAAAGACTTTTGCATTGGAATAATCATATATTCTTGAAAATCTAATGAATTATCAGCATGAGCCCCACCATTAATAATATTCATCATTGGTCGAGGTAAAGTATTTCCCTCACCGATATAACGATAAAGAGGTTTTTTAGCATTTAATGCTGCTGCTTTTAATGATGCCATACTAACACCTAAAATAGCATTAGCACCAAGTTTGCTCTTATTTTTTGTACCATCAAGTTCTAGCATTTTATAATCTAGTTCCTTTTGTTTTTCAACATCCATGCCAACTAAAGCATCTCGAAGAATAGTATTAACATTATTAACCGCTTTTAAAACCCCAAGTCCACGATATCTACTATCTCCATCACGCATTTCTAAAGCTTCTCTTGAACCAGTTGATGCTCCGCTTGGCACAGCAGCCCTTCCAACAACCCCATTTTCCAAAATAACATCTACTTCTACTGTTGGATTTCCTCTAGAATCTAATATTTCTCTTCCTTTAATATCTCTTATTTTCATAATTTTCCTCTCCTTTTATTTATTTTTAGTTTCGATATCTTGCAGTTCAAAACGATATTTTTGTTTAACACTAGGATACTTTGTTTTATCCACTTCACTTATAAACATCTCTAATGGACGAACATATCTTTTTCCTTCACCATATAAAGCTTGATATAAAACCATCTCTTCATCAGTTTCACTATTAATAACTAAATCTAAAACAAGATAATAATCACCTTTAAAATGCCTATAAACACGATTTTTAATTACTTCCATCTTTTAATTTCCTAACTAAATCTTTAAACTCATCGCCACGCTCTTCACATTCCTTATATTGATCCCACGAAGCAGACGCAGGAGATAATAAAACAATATCTTCCTTTGCCATTATCTCTTTTATTTTATCAAATCCATCTTTTAAATATTCATAAATATATGTATTAATATTACATTTATTACCAAATTCTCTTACCCTTTCTCGACACTCCCCAATGCCAATAATCGCTTTAACATTTTTAACATAATCTTTTAATTCATCAAAATTTTGCCCACGTTCAAGTCCACCTAATATAATTATTATAGGTTTATTAAAGGATGATAAGGCAATTTGAGTACACTTAATATTCGTTGCTTCAGTATCATTATAAAAGCGCACTTTATTTATTTCATCAACAAATTCAAGGCGATGCGTTACTCCATAAAAATTACTAATTACTTTAGTAATTGCTTCATCCGAAACATTAAACTCTTTGGCAATACTAATAGCTCCTAAAATATTTTCAATATTATGCATACCAGGTATTTTAATAATATCACAATTAATTACTTTCTTATCATTATAATATATCATATTATCTTTTAAATAACAGTTAGCTGACGTATTAGTACTAGAAAAATATTTTTTTATGCCAGGAATATCTCTCATTTCTACTAAAACATCTTCATTATTCAAATTTAATATGGCAATATCATCTTTTCCTTGATTATAAAACATTTTTGATTTAACTTTTTTATAATTATCATAGGTTCCTAAAAAATCAATATGAGCAGGAGAATAATTTGTTATTAATGCCACATGGGGATGAAATTTTTTAATATTAACACTCTGTTGTACTGATACTTCCATAACAATAAAATCATCTTTTTTAAGATCTTTTAAAATACTACAAAGCGGATAGCCAATATTACCTGCTAAATGAACACGTTCTTTATAGTATTCATGCATAATTTCATATGTTAAAGTTGTGGTTGTTGTTTTTCCATTAGTACCAGTAATACCAATTAAAGTTACATCCTTTGGTAATAATAAATATGCAAGCTCTACTTCATTGATTACTTCAATATGTAGTTTTCTAGCCTTTTTTATATATTCATGATCATCACGAATACCTGGATTTTTAATTACATAATCAAAACTTGTATCTAATAAATCATCGGGATGACTTCCTAAAATAAAATTACAGCCCAGTTTCTCTAATTCATCAATAATCTTTTTATCATGTTTTTCTCTTTCTTTTAAATCATTGATAATTACATTATTTTTTCTTTCTAATAACACTTTTGCTGCCGCTACACCACTTCTTGCCATTCCAAGAATTAAAATTTTTTTATTTTCAAACATTATATCACCTTTTTAATTATATTATTTATTTTAAAAAAAGTAAATTCATTACCGTCAAAAAAAAGAAAAGAAAAAAACAGCCACAAGGACTGTCTATTCGCATCGTTG
>CAMNBS010000010.1 GCA_946533175.1 uncultured Clostridia bacterium | reverse complement strand
AAAATATTTATACCAAATTTCAACTATGAAGGAATAAAAAAACGACATTAAATGTATATGTCGCTTTTTTTATATTGTTCTACCAATAGATCCTAATTCTTGTTCTAATGTAGCTTCCTCTATTTCTCTTTGTTGTAATAAAGCTTTTAAATAAGTAAGATTTTGTGTTCTTTGAAGTCTTTCTGCTTCAGCATCTTTTTGAGCTTTTACTGCCCTTTCATGTTCTTCACGAATATTTCGATCCTTTTCAGCCTGCAATTTTTTAATACGATTTTCTTTATCAGCAAGTTTTCTTTCAAATTCAATAATAGATGCTTCTAATTCTTTATTTTCTTCGACAATTTGAGATGTTTGTTTATTAATATTTAAAGTTTCAACAGAAAGATTATTAACTTCACCACCATGAGTTAAATTATAAATACGATCTAAATCAGGGCCACTAGGACGTTCTTCCTTCATTTTTCTTTCATTTCTAGTAGGCAAACTAGAAATATTTCTACTCTCTTCTAAAGGACGATAATCATTAACTGGAATTTCTTCTTTCTTTCTTTCAAATCTAGATGGTGTATTTATTACATCATTAACTACTGGTTCTTGTCTTAAATCAGTACGATAATCATAACCAACTGGAAGTTCCATTGTTTTTTCAAGACGTGACATTCTTGTTTCGACATTAGCTTCTGATGGTTCAGGAATTGGACTAACTTTTTCTTCTTTAGGAGCCACTATATCTTCTTTAACTGGTGGCATAACCGGATGTACAGTTGCCATTTCCTCATGAACAACTTCTTGAACCTTTTTAACCTCTTCTTTTGGACGGCTTATTTTCGTAGCTTCGTAATAATTTAGAACATTTCGATTAACTAATGGATTAACCTTTAACTTACGAGCACCATCATTAACAGCTACGCGTTCATTTTCAAAAGTAGTAATGCCTATTTTATTAGTTAATGAAGTATAATCACGTGTTTTAACTTCAGTTTTTTCAACAACAGGTGTATTTTTTATTTCTTGTTGAGAAACTAAAGTTTCTAAAGCTTTATTATACTTTAAAACTAAATTTTCCTTTTTTTCACCTGATAATTTAGCTACTTTCTCTCCCTCTCTTACTCCCACTTGTGGAAATATGGTATATGTATTATTCATAGTTTGGCCTCCTATTCACTTTTTGATAATTCACGAAGAACATTTTTGATTCTAGTCCATTCAGCATCATCAGCAACGGTTGCCAAAGATACATTAGCACCAGTTCGTACCACATTCGAAATATAAATAGTAACATTCCCGTTCTCGTCAACTTCATTTTTCGTATAAATAACATATTCTTTATTGTTATCATTAAACTTAAATGCTAATAATACTTCTACTTCTTCTTTTTTTCCATCAGGCATTGTCGTTATCATAATATTTTTTTTATCATTCATAATCATCTCTCCTCTATCATCTATTACCATTGTATCATAAATTGTAACGATTTCAACCCTTTTTTACCTTTTTTAACACAAAATATCGACATTTATAAGCACAAAGATCCTTTAAATATTGCTTTTTTCCATTAAAATCATTTATTTTATTAAAACGAGGATTCGTTTTATCACAAAAACCCTTTAATCTTAATTTGTTATAGGCATAATCGCCTAAAATATAATCAAAACATTCAAAATAATCCGTATACTTTTCGGTTATTTCATCTAGAGAAAAACAATCACCATTATCTTCAATTAATTCATATTCATTTTTTTCTAATACTACTTTTTTCATTAATTGTACTCCTTCTTATAAGCATCTTGTTGGTTTTTATATTTAGGTAAATTATTCTTATAGCTATAAGCATTCCATGTCATATAGCCACCATCAAGTCCATTATCATATAAAGCTTTTATTTGTTCTGATACCTCTTTGCTATTATAACTAAGTTTAGTTCCACTAGCTGCAACAGGAGTATTATATGCTGTAATCCAAGTTCTTGCCTTAGCAGGGGTAGCGGTTAATTTTTGACTCTTACTAGCGGTTTTAGCCCAAGTATTTATAGTATCATACGGATATAACCATGGTTCAGCATGACCGCCATAATTTCTTCCAAAATGATCAGTATAAGGCATAGCTGATATAACGTCAACAACAGTACTAATTGCAGGCCAATATTGTCCATAACTAGTTATATAACCACTTCCATAACTAGATTCACCGAAAACATCCGCTGATACATAAACTCCTAATTTATGTAATTCATTCGTCGCATACATTAAAAATCTTTGAACAGCTTGAGCTTTCGTTTCATTATAAGTATTATGATAATTAACCGTTTTAGCTTTTTCCATGGCTCCTAAACCATCTGGGAAACGCACATAATCAAATTGTATCTCATTAAATCCCATCAACTTAACAGCTTCAATGGCAAGTTCAACATCATATTTCCAAACATCACGATTAAAAGCACTTGGCCAATAACTACTTTGATGTTTTAATGGATTACCACTTGAATTAGTAATTGCATTTTCTTTATGATCATCAACATAATATGAGTTTTTAAATGCTGTTATACGACCAATAACATAAAAACCATTATCTTTAAGTTTTTTTACGGCATTTGCATAGTCTCCTTGACTATTTTGTGCATGTTTATAACTGGTTGGTGAATTGTCCTTCATATAAGGAGATGCATAACCAATATTAACATCATCAACAATATCAATAACAAATGCATTAATTTTAGTTTCTTTGGCAAAAGCAATATAGTCATCAACCATAGCCATTGTTGCCTTAGTTCCATTTAAATATAGGGAATATGTCTTTTCAGGCATAATATTATCAGTAAAAGTTGGTTTTAAAACGGGGAAATAATCTAGCGATGCCCCATCTCCTCCACCATAGACATTCTTTTGTTTTTTATGTGTTTCATAAGCACCATTAAAATCATAATTAACGAGAGCTTCTTCCTCACTCATTACAGTATATTTTTGATAAAAATACCCTTCATCTTCACCATATTTAACTTTATACATATTTACTTTTCCGTCATCGTTTATTTTATCAAAACCAATGACATCAAGTTTATCACCCTTTTTAACTAAAGAAAGAAGATCCAAGGAATCAATATTTTTATTAATATTATAACTAGTTCTTACATATACTTCCTTTTCTAAAACACTATCTTCTATTTTTTTAGCAATATTATCATTTAATATATAATAGTCTTCATTATTATATTTAACTTTTTTATATTCTTCATCACCTTGTGATAAATACATCTCTAATTTTGTCCCACGAATAATCTTTTTTACTTCTTCTTTTTCTTCGTTAAATAAACTAACTTCTTCCTTATTATTCGCAGCATAAATAACCTCTACTTTATTTCTATTTTCAATCATTTTAAATAAATAAATAGCACCTATAACAACAATAATTAAGAAAAACAACTTAATAAAAGCTCCTTTTTTTATTTTTTTTCTCTTAGCCATAATATAACCTCTTTTCTATATTTATCCTAATTAAGTGTATCAAAATTTCCTAAAAAAGTCATTAAAAAAACAATATCTAAAAATTATTTTTGACTTCTTGGATGGGTTTTATAATACACATCCTTAATATGATCTTTTGAAACATGTGTATAAATACCCGTTGTACTAATGGAGACATGTCCTAATAATTCTTGAACAGTTAATAAATCACATCCATTATTTAAAAGATGCGTTGCAAAAGTATGTCTTAATGTGTGGGGATGAATATTTTTTATAATTGATGTTTCATGAATAACTTTGGATATAATCATCCTAATACCACGGGTACTAATCTTCTTTCCATAATTATTAATTATTAAATAATCATCTTTTCGCCAATCATGACTTTCTTTAATAAACATTTTTATATATCTTTCGCATACTGGATTAAAAAATACTATACGCATTTTATCTCCCTTACCGACAACATTAATTGAACGATTATTCAAATCGATATCCTTAAGTTTAATGTTAACTAACTCCATAACACGAATACCTGTAGCATATAATAATTCCATTACTAATCGATTTCTAAGTCCCAAAGGTGTTGTAATATCAATACTATCAAAAATCTCTAATAATTCATTACAATTCAAATACTGGGGTAATTTTTTTTCTTTTTTAGGTAAAGTTACATAAGAAAAAGGATTATCACTAACTTTTCCATTTCTTCCTAAATATTTATAAAAACCTTTTAAACTACTTATTTTTCTTCGAATTGTAATACTTTTTAAATGCATAGAATCATAATATTCTAATAAAAATCGTATATCACTATATTTGATATCTAAATACGATAAACATTCTCTTTGTAAATATAAAAGATATTCTTTAATATCCTCTTCATAATTTATAATTGTATTATTACTATAATTGCGATTATATTGTAAATATTTTAAATAATTATTTAAGTCATCCATATGTAACCTACTTCTAAAAGGATAAAACCCATTTTATTATTAATCTTTTTACTTAATTCTATACCATTTAATACTAAAAAAATCATGTAAATATCTTCACACTTTACATGATAATTATATATTAGTCTTCTTTTTTTCGCAAGATAAGAACGTTTATTTGACAAATTTAAAGGATAAGTTCTTATAGCATCGCATTGTTTTTTCATCATTTTTTATATAAATGGCTAAAGCTTCTCCATTTTTAGTAAAAAGTACTTTATCACAGTTATCTATTGATTTTATTAAAGCGCCATTAACTATTTTTTTTAATAATATATCATCTTTAACTTCTCTTTTTAAAATATCAAGAGCATTGGCTAACGAAATAATATTAAATGATTCAACGCTACCAGCTTCTTCCAATTTATATTTTCCTACTCTTGTTCGTGTTAATTCTTCCATTGTCATTGGAATATCTAATTTTTGACCAATATCATTGATTAAACTACGAATATATGTTCCCTTAGATACCGAAACAAAAAAAGTAAAGGATTCTCCATTATAACTTAATAGTTTAATCTCTTTAATTTCTACCATCCTTTTTGGTAAAATAATCTCTTCCCCATTTCGAGCATATTTATATAATTTTTGACCATTTACTTTTATTGATGAATAAAAAGGAACCGTTTGTTCATAACCAGGAAGAAAAGATTTTAAGCAGTTTTCTAAAGTTTCTTTATCTAAAGAAAAATTCCTTTTTTCATTAATTATTTTCCCAGTTATATCATAAGTATCAGTTTGAAATCCTACCCTAACTTTAGCAATATAATCTTTATCATGACTGGTTAACATTTCTACTAATTTACAACCATTATTAACACATAACACCATTAATCCAGTAGCTAAAGGATCAAGAGTTCCCGTATGTCCTATTTTTCTTGTATTTAATTTTTTTGATATTATATTAACAACATCACGGGATGTAAATCCTTTTTCTTTATTAATTAAAATAATTCCATCCATCTTTCACCTATATATTAAGAAAAAATAGCATAAATGCTATTTTAAAAATACTGATTAAAACAAGTAACCCAATTTGATGATTCAACACCACTTATTCCACTATCAATATGTCCTTTATCTACAGCACGAAAAATCAACCTAACTAAAAGTGGAATCAAAAAAATAATTACAGCATAAATTAGTCTTTTAAAAATTACCTGTATTCCATCGTGACTTGTTTTCTGTTCAGTTTTCATTATTATTTTAAAAACATCAATAACAATTAAAACAATTAAAGTTAAAGGAACAATCCATTGAATAAATTTAAATATATAAGCTACAATACGGAAAATAAAGTCTAAATTTCCACAAGTTATATCTAGCATTTTAATCACCCCAACATTCACCAATACTACTACTTGTTCCTGGCTTGTTACCAAGTCCTACATCAACAAGTCGAATAACGAGACGAACCATAATAGGTGCAGCGAAAACCAATACAGCTGCAATTATTCTAGTCATTATCTTTTTTTGTGCCTCTTTTTCATCCGGATTAATTACTTTTTTGAAAATATCAATTGCTGTCATTATAACTAATCCTATTGGTACAATCCAGTGAATAACATTAAGAATTGTTTTAACTGCTCCTAAAACATCCCTTACTCCAGCATTACCACACCAATCAAATAATATATTCATAATCTCACCTACAGATTTATTGTACAATAAAACTTTAAAATAGTAAATAATTATTTTATTTTATATGTTGTTGTTGACTGAATCTCGGTAGTTAAACTTGAATTAGGTCTATTCACATCATAACTACTCCAAGATTCATTAGAAAAATTACAAGATACCCCTCTTGTATACTCTTCCATTAAATAACAAGGACTAGTTCCACTACAATTAGCTTCATTAGCACTATTGCAGTCACGATATAAAGTTTCTTTTTTATTTTCAGCATCTACTTTATCGACTGGATTACAACTATTAACAAACTCTTCCTTACTTAAATACCATAAGCCAAATTGTTTGTGATTATCTGCACAATCGCGATAACGATATTCAGTCCTTGAAGTAACAAAAACACTGCAACTTCCTATAGCATTATTCACAGAATCTTTAAAATATGCGGTATATAATCCTGAGGATGTTACTAATATTGTTTTTTCGTTTCCCCAATTAACATTATCAAAACTATATAATTTATCTTTATCATTAGATACTTCGATTGTTAACTCTAAATTAGCCGAATAATCATTACTACTAGGTATTAATTCACAAGTTTCTTTAGATACATCATTTACTAAAACAGTCTCAATATCATTTAAATCACTAACAATATTTTCTCTTAATTTATCAGTTACCACATACCTTGTCTTAACAATTGATAGTAACATATATAAAATTGTTATTATCATAAAAACAATCGAATACAAAATAACGGATATAGCAAACCCTTTTTTATTCATTACTATCACCATTTAAAGAATACCATAATTAACTGTTAATTGCAATTAAAAAAATCTAGTATAATTGAAAAAAATGTTGTAAAATATTTAAAGAAAGGAATATATTATGAAAATAATAAAAATTGGTTCTACGTGGTGTTCAGCATGTATTGTAATGAAACCCATTTGGGAAAAAATTGAAAAAGAAATAAACCTTAATACAATCTATTATGATTTTGATATCTATGAAGATATGTTAAAAGAAAAATATCATATTGGTGATAAACTTCCCATTATTATTTTTGAAGATGATAACGAAAAAGAATTAGAAAGAATTGTTGGCGAAATTAAATTAGAAAAATTAAAAGAAATAATAAGGAAGTATCAATCATGAAAAAATATTTAATCTTACTAATAGCCATAATATGTTTTCCAATTATAACTCTTGCCAATGACAAAGTTAATATTTATATTTTTCATAATTATAATTGTATTCATTGTCAACACGCTTTAGAATTCTTTAATAATTTAAAAAAAGATGATAATAGCATTTCTCTATACGAATATGAATTATTAAAAGAAGAACATGCTTATAATCGCAATTTATATAATCAAGTATGTAATTTATTAAATATAAAGATAAGTAGTGTACCGCTAATTATTATTGGCAATGATCATTATATTGGCTTTAGTGATTCGAAAATAGAACAAATTAATAAAAATATTTCTTTTTATAAAGAAAATAACTATCAAGATTTAGTAGGTCAATTATTGGGCGTTGTTGATGAAAGCAATAATCCTATTTTATCATATCATGATCAGGAAAAAGAATATCTCGTTGATACTATTTTTGGAACAATTAATTTAAAAAATTTGTCTCTTCCAGTAATATCAATTATTATTGGTCTTATTGATGGATTTAACCCTTGTGCGATGTGGATTCTTATTCTTTTAATTGCAATGCTTTTTAATATGCAAAATAAAAAGAAAATGTGGATTTTAGGTTTAACATTTATTGGAGTTAGTGGATTTATTTATTTTCTTTTTATGATGGCATGGATAAATGTCAATAATTATTTAAATAGTATTCATATATTACAAATTATTGTAGCCATCTTTGCTTGTATTTTTGGAATTATTAACATTTATCATTATTTTAAAGAAAGAAAAGAAGATGGCTGTGTTGTTGTAAAAAAAGAAAAGAGAAAATTTGTTATAACGAAAATTAAGAAGATTGTTGAAAGTAAATCTTTTGTTCTATCCTTAATTGGAATTATCACTCTTAGTGTTATTGTTAATTTAATTGAACTTTTATGTTCCCTTGGACTACCAATGATGTATACTGAGATTCTTAGTATCAATAATTTATCAAGTGCTAGCTATATTCGTTATATTTTACTATACATTTTCTTCTTTATTTTGGATGACTTAATTGTGTTTATTATCTCAATGCTTACTCTAAAAAGTACAGCTATATCTACTAAATATAATAAATACTCCCATTTAATAGGAGGTATTATTATGATTATTATTGGACTATTATTAATCCTTAAACCAGAATGGCTTGCTTTCCATTTTAATTAAAAAGAACTCAAAATCAAATTGAGTTCTATTTTTTTGTTAATTCCATTCGTAAACGTAAATCATCATTTCTCTTGAATTGATAATGCTCATTATTAATACTATCAAAATTAGTATAAGCAACGTCAATCATTTCACCATAATAAGTAATATTATTAACGGTATTCTTAATGTATAAAACATATGTTCCTGATGGAACTAAGCTCAAATCAATAGTATTATTATACCAAGCTCTTGTTTTATCCATATTATCACTAACCGCTAATGTAATAGGATAATCCCCATTTGTAATACTACCTAGTTCCATTTCATATTTAGTAAAATCATTTTTATTCTCTAGTACTAATTTACGTTCAATCGAATCATCTATTCCATAATTAATGCCTATACTATGACTTGTTCCTTTGATAGTCAATTGATCACCGTCTAACACTATTTCATTAAAATAATTATACATTGGATCAATTGTTTTAGGAACATCTAGACTAATTAAGTTATCGCGAATACTAAAAACTAATGGACTATTAATCGTTGAATAATCAATATCAATAGCATATTCTCTTCCATCACCTTTTGCTCTTCTAGTCATTTCGCCATAAGCAATATTCGTAAACAAAGTCTTGGCTTCATATTTATTATTTATAACTTTCACATATAATGTATAATTACCATTTGGAATTATATTTTTAGACAAGTCAATAGTTTTCTTAAACCATCCACCACTATAATTATATTCTTTTTTATCATCAATACTAGACATTTCATAAGGATAATCTTCCCATTTATCTAAAGAGAAAGAATATTCTTCTTTCGTTAATTCATTAACAAAAATCAAAGTATTATTGACATCAATATTATCCATGCCTTTAATTCCCATAAAACCAGAAATAGTAAATTTATTCTTTTCTTCATGATGTAAATTATGATACATAAATAAAGCTTCTTTAATTTCTAGCTCAGTTACTATAACTTTGATGGATAATGAATTTTGATTACCATAAGAATCTGTCACTTGATATTCTATTTCATATTCACCAGCTTTACTGACATCAACATTATTTTTAGTAACAACAATTTGTTTTGTTAAGTCACCATCTTCGGGATCACTTGCTGTAATGTTTTCTAACGGATTGAAACTACTATTAATTACAATAGTTCGATTACTACCTGTAATAGTTGGAGATAGATTAATATAATCCAAAGTATAGGCAATATTATTTATTGTACTATCTATATAACCAGTACTACCATTCATTTTATATTGTACTTTTAAGTATAATTTATCATTAATTAATTCTTTATCAACAATTGGTAAAAAACTACCATTATATACCTGTAATAAACTATTATTGTTTTTATCTAAAACATCAATATAGCCACTACCACTTGGAAATACACGAACTAAATCTTTATTTAATATTTGAACATTTTCACTACTAATCCAGGCTTTTTGAACTTTACCATAATCAGTAATTATGTGATATAAAATATCATTATTATTCTTTACTTCTTCTAAAATAACAACATAATTATTCTTACTAATTGTTCCTTGTTTTTCCAATAAGGTTGATGAATAATAATAATCTGTATCTTTATTTAACAATCCTACTTTAGGAAGATATTCACTATTAGAAGCATATGTTGTCAAATGATAATTATTAACATCTTTTAAAACTAACTGTGGAGTATGATATTTTCCCTCATCATCCTTCTTTCCTTCATTTATTTTTTTCAAGTATGAAGAGTGAACATAAACAGCCCCATTCCAATTATATTCTGGCCAATTAGTAGTATTATTACTTACTAATTTTCCATCATCTGTTATATTTGAATCAGCTTGTATTTTATACCAAATATTATTACCTTGAATACTCTCTCCTTCTACTTCTTCTAATAGAATAAAAGGTAAATCTTTCATTTTTATCTGATATACAATTCTGCTATTTGATGAAGTATTAGGAACACTACGAGCATTAACTCCACTGGCTGTTGATAAAACTAACTGATAATAATCATAATCAAGCATACCATTATCATAATCAAAATTATAATAATAGCTGGCTGCCTTTTCACCCCAATAGACATCACTAGCATATTGAACATTCATACCTCGATATTTATTTCCAAAATGTGTTCCATAATAACGCCAATCACTAACACGAGCATATCCAAAATCAATATATCCATGTCCATGTGTATAAATACTACTACGAACATCTAAATAACCACTAGCTTTTTGATAAGCCGCACCATCTACGGCATCATGACCAAAAATATTATTTTTATTCCTTGCAATAGAACTCGTACCATTTGCTGACTCATTTCTTGATAAACTAAAAACGGATAAGGCATTTGCCCCATATAATTTTTCACTATACATATAGTATTCACTTGCACCATAAATAACTGAATAATTATTAACACTTAAAGTTCCATAGACACTACCTTTAAAATTTAAAACTTTCCGAATATAAACTTCAAAATCATCAATGTCATAATTAGTTTTACTACGATGTGGTAAATATAAATAATAGTTATAATAAGCATGATCTTTATTAAGACTTCTTTCATGTTTATTTTCACGATAATCGTCAATCATATCATAATAACTATTATAGAAATATATGCCATCATAACTATAATATCGTCCATTTTCTACGCCAATAATAGGTTTTGGTCCTAAAGTTCTATTACCTTGAATATTTGTATTTTCAATATTTTTAACATAAAAATGACTAATACTTTTATCATCAATTTTATAATATGATGACGATTTAACCCAACTAATTGGAATTATTTTATACATATCACTTTTAATCCAACCAGTTAAACCACCAATCATAATCTTAACAGCTTTATTACTATAATTTAATTCTATAAAAGCACCATCAACTGCCCCATATGCACTAGCATTATTCATATAAACACCATTTTGAGTACATTCTTTATTACTATATACATATGTTAATGTGTCTCCCCTGTCTAAAGAAACTAAAGCATATTTAGCATCAATAACACTTGTTTTATTATTTTTTCTTTCTAAAATTATTAAATTTTTCTCTTCACTTTCATTCATCTTTGCTTTCGCTAGAGAATAGTTATCATAACAAGAAACATGAGTGATACTATCATCACTATTAGCAATAGCAAGTTCATAATTATCACATTTATTTCTAGTAGTTAAATTGGCATCAGTACTTTTTAAGGCATAAACATTACTTGATAATAGCATGATTAAAACAAAAATACATATTATTTTCTTCATACTATCACCTACCTTATCTATGATAATTATATCAAATATTTTATAATACGACATTATCTGCCAAATAAAAGAAGAAAAATCAACGTAAAAAAGTGTCAAATGACACTTTAATTTAAACACTTACCTTTTTTTAGGCGATACATTGCAACAAGTCCTGATATTATTTCAAAAACATTGCCAATCATAGGAGTATATGTTCCAATATAAAAATTATAAATAATCCATAATACTGCAGCGATAATAAACGAGATATAAATCATTTTTACACTATCTTGCCATGTTGATATTATATAAATAATGCTTATTATAATAGGAATTGCATCAAAAACATTTCGAACAGTAAAGACACCAATTACTATTGATAAAAGAACCAAAACAAAAACTATCCATAACGGACATTTTTTGTGTTTAATATCAAAATGATAATATATTAGACAACGAATAAAAGATAATCCATCAATTAAAACCGCCGAAATAGCCTGTAATATTAAATAAGAAAGTGCATAAAAAATATTAGAAATTAATTGCATAAGAAGAATATTCTTCTTTTTCTTATTTTGAATACTAAAAACATAAAATAAAAAAGCTAAAATTCCTAAAATCTGTGAAATGATCATATATCCATCCTTTTTTTTCATTATAACATAAAATCTACACATAAAAGTGTAGATTTATTAAAATTTTATTTTTTCTTCGATATAAGGAACGACATCTTCAATCCTTAAACTAATTTGTTCCATAGTATCACGATCTCTTATAGTAACCATATTACTAGTTAAAGTATTATCATCAATGGTAACACAAAAAGGAGTTCCAATAGCATCTTCTCTTCGATAACGTTTACCAATATTAGCAGTTTCATCATATGTAGTAGAGAAATTTTTAGAAAGTAAATTAAAAACTTCCATTGCTTTAGCACTATGATTTTTCTTAATTAAAGGTAAAACAGCTACTTTATAAGGAGCAAGAGCTGGTAATAAATGCATAACTTCTCTCTCACTACCATCAGCTAATTTTTCTTTTTGATATCCCTCACAAAGAAGAGCCAAAGTAAGTCGATCAGCACCAATAGAATATTCAATAATCGTAGGAAGATATTTCTCATTGGTATCAGGATCTAAATATTCTAATTTTTCACCAGAATACTCGGAATGTCTAGATAAATCCCAAGTACCACGATGATGAATACCATTCAATTCTTCCCATCCAATTGGAAATTGATATTGAATATCGCAAGCACATTTTGCGTAATGAGCTAACTTATCATGATCATGAAAACGCAATTTATCACTTGATAAACCTAAATCTTCGACAAACTGTAAAGCCCTTTTCTTATAATCATTAAAAACATCCATTGCCTGAGCATCTTTACAAAATTTTTGTAATTCCATTTGTTCAAATTCGATTGTTCGAAACAAGAAATTTCCAGGAGTAATTTCATTACGAAAACTTTTACCAATTTGGGCAATAGCAAAAGGTACTTTAGCTCGCATTGATCTTTGAACATTTAAGAAATTAACATACTCACCTTGACAAGTTTCTGGGCGAAGATAAACTGTATCTTTTTCTCCTTCGACAGTACCACGACTTGTTTCAAACATTAATTTAAATTGGCGAATATCTGACCAATTAAAGCCATGACAATTAGGACAAACAATATGATTATCATTAATATATTTCATCATTTCTTCATTAGTCATTCCTTCAGCACTAACTACACCTTTCGAATATTCTTCGATTAAATTATCAGCACGAAATCTTTGTTTACATTTCTTACAATCCATTTTAGGGTCACTAAAAGAATCAATATGACCTGAAGCTGCCCATATTTTAGGATTCATTAATATTGCAGCATCAACACCATAAGTTTTAGAATCTTCTTGAACGAAACGTTTCCACCAGCATTTTTTTACATTATTCTTAAGTTCTACCCCCACTGGACCAAAATCCCAGGTATTGGCAAATCCACCATAAATTTCACTCCCAGGAAAAACAAATCCATATTGTTTACAGTAATTAACTAATTCTTCCATTTTCATCATTATCATCTCCTTATAAAATAAAAGAGAGATTCCATATCTATAGAGACGAGTATTATCCCGCGGTTCCACTCTATTTATTCATTTGAATCCCTCTTACTTAATAGCTCCAGCTTTCCACACCATCATCGCATTAATTACTCAATTAATTTCTATTATACTCATTTTTTTTTAGTTGTAAAGTCTATTAATTTTTTAATCTAATAAATTTTATTAATATTTCTCTATTATTCTTTCTAATTCGTTTTCCATATTGTCAACTAATAAATAATCATTAAATCCATCTTCTAAATAATGTTTTTTAATGGGATCTTTATCTTTTTGTAACATAACAATTGTTGGAACGTGAAAACCAGTAATTTCTTGCATAGCTTTAAAAGTCATCAAACCTGACATTTCTTTCATCTCATCTTCAATTAAAATAAAATTATACTCTTTGCCTGATTTAATTTTATCAACAGCATCTTTTCCATAATATAAAACGGATGAAGTAATACCTTTGCTTCCTAAAATTCTTTTTACTTCTCGTATTATTCCTTTATTTTGAGCAACAACCAATACTCTTTGATAACTAGCAATATCACTTTCATACTCATTTAAGACACTTTTTTCTTTTTCATGATATACTCGTTGATCAAGACTTAATATAACATCTGTTCCCTCACCAACATTTGATTTAATTAATAAATTACCACCCATTATTTTCATTACTTTTTGACATACTTTAACATTAAACTCTTTTTTCTCTAAACTAGCCAATTCTTCTTTATCCAGTTCTCCTGTCGAACTAATAATCTCATTAATTGTTTCTAGAGGAATACCTCGTCCTGTATCCGATATATTAATAATAACACGACATACATCATATTTTTCAATCAAATTAACTTTTATATTAATGCTTCCTCTTACCGTATTTTTACAAGCATTAATCAAAATAGAATATAATACCTGCCGTATTTTCATATAATCCCCATATAGTATTGGCATTTTTTTTGGTAAGTTTATATGTAGTTCAACATCATCCATAATATCTGGTTTAACGCGTACTTCTAAATCTTTAATTAATTTTTCTAAATCATATTTACTATTTACAATCTTCAATTTTTGAACATCAAGCGACGATATATTCAAAATATTATTAATAGAAAAATCAAGTTGTCTTGTTAAATTATTAATTCGCATTAAACCATTCCGTATTTTATCAATATCTTCTTCATCACGAATTTCATTGTAAACACTATTAATATTCGTAAGTGGATTACGAGCTTCTTGGGTCATTTCAAACAAGAAATTATATTTATCTTCATAATTTTGATCCATTAATTCTTTATTTTTATATAGTTCATTAAGCATTCTAACATCTGGATTTTCAATAGTAAAATACATTAAAAATGTTATAAATGCTTCAGCATATGTAAGTAATAATAAACCTGGATTAAGCTTTTGTAGAACCATCGCTCCACCACCTAGAAGCACAAAAAATAGTAGTGGAAAATACTTTTTCTGTAATAGTTCTTTACGCTTTTTTATCATGCAATATGATAATACAATAATTAATAATCCAGATAATCCATAAATAAGATTAGTCGCTGGTCCATAAGAATAAACAACATCACCTTCACTAACACAATAAAGAGGTAATGTAAAGACAAGTGCAAACAATAAAAAATAAGCAAGAATAAAAGTTTTTATCCATTTATCATAATTAATTTTAGGAAAGGTAATAACCACAATATACAAACAAAAAAAGGATAACCAAGTTATTAAATAAACTAAATATAGTTTCGAAAAGATGATATTTAGAAGTGGAACAACATCCATATTTTTCATGCAATAATAACAGCCAATACCAATTATTACTCCAAATAAACTGGTAATTATAATATATGAATAAATTCTATTTTCCCTTCTATTAATTCTCTTTTTGGTAAAAAAAGCTACCATTAAAAGTATAATATAAAATAAACTTGCTAAAGTAAAGTTTATACCAACGTTCATATTATCACCATCCTAATATATATTATATCAAAAAAATAGTATATTTAAATACTATTTTATCTTTTTTTAATTTTTCTTTTTACTTTAGCATTTTCTCGACAATCAAGAACTTTTTCTTTAAAATCACCTATTTCATAAGCTAATTTAGATAAAGCTTGATAATCAACCTTTTCTACTAAAGTATATGGCATATTGTCCACAACCCTAATCCAATTAGGTCTTTCACGAGGTGGAATATATTCATCAATTAAACGCATAATATCTCTAATCGCTGTATCATAATCAAAATCAGGATTTAACCTAACAAAAAGCATTGGTAATTCTCCAGCAGTATTTTGATCAAACCTTACTCCTACTGCCCCACAGGAATGAACATACGGCGACTTAGCAACAGCATTTTCAATTGGTAAAAGAGGGGTTGTATGACCATCAGGTCGCATTATTGCTTGACTAATTCGATTAACAAAGAATAAAGCCCCATCTTGATCAATATATCCAAGATCTTTTGTCCTTTGCCAAATTCGTCCTGTTTCATCTTGATAATAAGCTTTACTTGTTTCTTCCAAATTATGTAAATATCCATTAGCATGAGTTATCGTTGATACTTCTATTTCCCCTACCTCACCATAAGGAAGTTCTCTTCTAGTTACTGGATCAACAATTCGAACAATATTTTGTGCAAGAGGTATTCCAACACTACCAATTTTATTATCTTTATCTGTCGATGTAGTTGTAAAACCACCACCATTTTCAGTAGAACCTAACCCTTTTTTAATTTTTGGACCTCCACGAGATGTAAAAGTCTCGTTCATGTGACTTTCATGTTCTTCTAAAATTTTATCACCACCAGAGACTAAACACTTAACATAATCTAATCTTTCGTGTGGATGACGCATTAAATATTCATCAAGTATTTCAAAATGTCTTGGTGATCCCATCACAAAAGTTGCTTTTGATTTTTTTATATAATATGGAAATTTTTCTAATTTTGGACCAGGTATTAAATAAATAGTAACCCCATTTGATAAAGCATTATGCATTCCACTACTTGAACCATAAGCCGAGAAAAAAGGAACATTTCCTAAAAATATTTCACCTTTTTTAGGAAAGAAACCAGAATATTTAATTTGTAAATTTTGTCCATTATATGTTTCATTTCGAAGGCAAACACCCTTTGGTACACCGCTAGTACCACTAGTATAAACTACAACAGTTGTACGATCTTTTTCATAAGGAAAGTCACCCACTGTAAACCAACGATTTCCCATCCGATAAAAATCTTCATAATCAATATAAATACTTTCTGACTTAACTTTCTTATGAGTCAAATTGTAAAGATGCTTTTTAATTCCTTTTAAAGAAGCACTTGGTGATACTGAAACAATTTTAAGTAATGGACTTTCTCTTCGTATTTTTTCCATATTTTCATAACACTTATCAATCATTATCATATATTTAGCTTGAGCCATTTCAATATAACTTAATATTCGTTTAGCATTTGTTCTTGGTTCAATCAAGTTAGGAATAGCCCCTATTTTAATTAATGCATAAAAGGCATATACAAACTCTGGCGTATTAGCCATACAAATAATAACATTATCTCCACTACGAACTCCTAACTTAGAAAATGACTTAGCAACATGTTCTATTTCTTCAATTAATTTTTCATAAGTTATTTCTGTTCCTTCATAGATAAGAGCATTTATTCCTCGATAGTTTTGAGCATTTGTTTTTAATACCTGCCACATTGTCATTGGCACAATTTCATCACGATCTGTTTCTTCGTTTGTTGCCCAAAGCCAAGGCATATCAATTGAAGCATAACCAGTAATTGGTCCTTGTATCTTTCCTTTTTGTAATTCTCTTAAATATTTTAAATGTTCTAATTTTTCTTCACGAGACAATCCCTCAATAAATAAATGATATGCATCAATATCTTCTTGTTTCACTATAAAACCTCCTCTTAAAAATATCAATATCCTATCTCACAATAATAAATATATCATAAAACAATATTGAATGCTATTACTTGATGTCAAAAAAGAATGAATAATTTTATCCATTCTTTTCTTCTTCATGTATTTTTTGAATAATTCTTTCAATATTTAAACCATAATCAATTGATTCATCATAAACGAAAACTAATTCAGGAGTATGGCGAATATCAATATTTTCTGCAAGTTTAGTACGTAGAAAGCCTTTAGCATCATTAAGTTCTTGTAATAATTTATCTTTATCATTATTCATACAAGTAAAATATACCTTAGCAAAAGATAAATCATTTGTTATTTCAACAGCTGTTAAGGTTATAGTTTTAATTAAAGGATTTTTTATTTCTTTAAAAATAATTTTGGATAATTCAGCTAAAACTAAGTTATTTAGTCTTTCTATCTTAACACTGTTCATTATTTAACCTCAACCATCATAAATGTCTCTATTACATCGCCTTCACGGATATCTTGATAATCAAGAATTGTAAGACCACAATCATATCCAGACACAACCTCTTTAACTTGATCTTTTTCATGTTGTAAAGAAGCAATTTTACTTGTATAAATTACAATACCATCGCGAACAATTCGAGCATCACTACCATTTTTTATCGTTCCACTTGTTACATGACAGCCTGCTATATTACCAATTTTAGAAAATTTGAAAATTTGTCTTACTTCACAAACACCAGTAACCTTTTCTTCATATACAGGATCAAGAATTCCCTTAATTGCTGCTTCCATATCTTCAACAACTTTATAGATAATATTATATAATCTTATTTCTACGTTATTTTCCTTAGCTAAATCATTTGTTTTATTATTAGGTCTTACGTTAAAACCAATAATAATAGCATTGGAGGCTTGAGCTAACTTTACATCACTTTCCGTAATTGTTCCTACTCCACTACGAATAATATTAATTCGAACATCATCAATATTAATTTTATTTAAAGAATTACGAACTGCTTCTTCACTACCTTTAACGTCACATTTAACTAAAACATTGATTTCCTTAACGCCATCACGAACCATTGAATACAATTCATCCAAACTCATTCCAGCTCGGTTAGTATCTTTATGATGACTTCTTAATTTACGTTCTTCACTAATACTTCTAGCTTCTTTTTCTGTTTCAAAAGCCATAAACTTATCACCTGCAGTTGGTAATTCGTTAATTCCCGTTATTTCAACAGGTGTTGAAGGAGAAGCCATAGTAATATTATTTCCTTTATCATCTTTTAGACTACGTATTTTTCCATAACTATTACCAATAACAACTGGATCACCTATTCGTAATGTTCCACTTTGAACTAATAAACTAACAATACTTCCTACTTTATTATCGGTTCTAGCTTCAAGAACAGTACCAGTGGCATAACGATTAGGATTAGCTTTTAATTCACGCATTTCGCTAATTAATAAAAGTGTTTCTAATAATTCATTTACCCCAGTTCCCTTTTTAGCAGAAATATTACAAGTTACAACATCCCCACCAAATTTTTCTGGAACTAGACCATTTTCTGTTAATTCAGTTAAAACACGATCAACATTGGCATCAGGTAAATCAATTTTATTTATCGCAACAACAATTGGAACATTAGCTGCTTTAGCATGATCAATTGCTTCTTTAGTCTGAGGCATTACACCATCATTAGCTGCCACAATTAAAACAACAATATCCGTAACACTCGCCCCACGACTACGCATTTCTGTAAAAGCTTCATGACCTGGAGTATCAATAAAAGTAATTTTTTTACCATCAACAACAACTTGGTAAGCTCCAATAGCTTGCGTAATTCCACCAGCTTCACCACTAGCCACATTAGTTTTACGAATAGTATCTAGAAGTGTTGTTTTACCATGATCAACATGTCCCATAATCGTAATTACTGGTGGACGAAGTTCTAAGTCCTCTTCACGGTCAACTATCTCATATTGTTCAAAGTTTGATTTATCCGTTTGTTCTTCTCTTTTTAACTTTTTATCATAGTCGACAACAATCATTTCACAAATATCATAATTTATTTCTTGATTAATTGTAGCCATAACTCCTAATTCAAAGAGTTTCTTAATTATTTCAGCTGGACTAATCTTTAACCTTTCAGCGAGCATTCCTACAGTCATATTATCACTATAAACAATGACATCACCATCTTCTTGATTAGTCATTAACTTATCGCGGTGTTTATAAATTTCTTTTTTTCCTTTTAAGAATTTTGCTTTATTTGAGGCATTAATATTTTTTTCTTTGACTTTTTGATTATCTTGTTTCTTTAATTTTTCTACTTTAGTATTAACTTTATCTAAATCAATATCGATGCTACTAACTAAGTTTGATACTTTTTCTTCTAATTCTTCATCAACTTCATAATCAGGATTAAGGTTTTCTTTCATATTATCAAGTTCAATATCTAAAATAGTAATCTCTTCGTCAGTTAAAAAATCATCCTCTTTAGTTTTATTAATACCTACCTTTTTACATAAATCTAATATTAGAGAAACATCTTTATCAACATCCATTGCATACTCTAAAATATTCATTTATACCACCTACCTTTTCTTTATTTAATTATTTATTACTTTTTTTACTTCTTCATAAAAATCATCAGTGATTTCACACTCCAAATGTCTAGCTAATGCTTTTGTTTTTCTTGCTTTATCTAGTACATCTAAATCTTTTTTAATATATGCACCATGACCATTTAATTTTCCTGTTTCATCAATTTTTATTTCACCTTCTGGAGTTCTAACAATTCTTAATAATTCATTTTTAGGGCATCTCTCATTAGAAACAACACAGGTACGCATAGGAATTTTCTTTACTTTCATTATTCACCTTTTATATTAATTCCCATTTCCGAAGCTTCTTTCATACTCTTAACATCAATCTTGTATTTTGTAAGACGTGATGCAAGACGAGCATTCATACCTTTTTTACCAATTGCTAATGAAAAATTATCATCATCTGCTACAACAATCGCTTCACGTGCTTTTTCATTGGTAATTAAAACTGTTAAATTTTTTGCAGGAGCTAAAGCATTTTCGATAAATACTTTAGGATCATTATCATATTTAATAACATCGATTTTTTCACCATGAAGCTCTTTAATAATATTGGCAATACGACTTCCTTTTTCCCCAATACAAGCACCAATTGGTTCAAAGTTTGATTTTTCCGTATATACCGCTACTTTACTACGTACCCCAGGATCACGAGCAACACCATACATCAATAATGTTCCATCACTAAATTCAGGGATTTCTAGTTCAAATAATCTTTTAACAAAACCATAATGGCATCTTGATAATTTAATAACTAAATTACGTCCTGTATTATCAATTTTAGTTACATAAACCTTAATTGTACTACCCATTTCAATCGTCTCACCAGGAATAATATCTTTTTTAGGAAGAATTCCATTACTTCGTCCTAAATCAATATAATAATTATCCGTATCTTCTAATGCAACTGTTCCAATCAATAATTCATCTTGTTTGTCTTTGTATGTATCAAGAGTTACTTGACGTTCTGCCTCACGTACTTTTTGAATTACTACTTGTTTAGCTGTCGATGCTGCTACACGTCCAAAATCTTCTGTAGTAACTTCTTCATCAATAGTATCACCAATTTCTAATTTATCATTTATTTTTTTTGCATCAGCAAGACTTATTTCTGTTTCAGGGTTAGTAACTTCCTCAACAACAGTCATAAATGAATATACTTTAATTTCTCCAGTTACTGGATTAACTTTCGCTTTTCCATTACTTTTTCCAGTATGTTTTTTATATGCTGATGCAAGAGCAAGTTCCATTGCTTCTAAAACTTGATTTTTATCAATACCTTTTTCTTTAACAATTGCATCCAATGCACCTAAAAACTCTTTTGTAGGATCCATCTTTTCTTCTTTTTTAATTTTTCTCATTTTCTTCACCTTTACTCTTTCCATAAATATCAAGGACATATTTTTCTTGAATTAAATCATCATTCTTATCCATTAAAGGATTAATAATCTTGGTAGCTTCGACTATTTTATCAATATCAATTGTTTCCTCACTATCTAAGCATATTCTTAAATAATTAATTTTTCCCTCTTTCTCAAAAGTAACACTATCTACTGTTAATTTTAAATTATCTAAACTACTTCCAATAATTTTTTTTACATTCTCTTCCACATTTTTCTCCTTCAAAGATAAATTAAAGAGTGGCATCGCCACTCAACAAAGTTATTATATCATATTTTTGGTTTATTTCAATAGTTTTTATTTAAATACAATAATTAATATTACGGCAATTAGAGCAACTAAAGTAATCAAAAAAATAATAAGTGGCAACAGCGTTTTGTTTTTTCTATGCACTTCATCAAGAAAAATATCTTGAAAATTATCCTCTTTTTTTTCTATTTGTTGTTCAACACTAACTATCGTATCATCACTTAATGCTTTATCTAATTGAGCATCATCAAATGATAAACTCTCTTCCGTAAAATTATCCAACTCAAAGATATTTCCTTTTAGTTGTCCTTCAACTAAAGTATCAGCATCATCACCTACTAAATCACTAAACAAATCCAAATCTTTTTCTTTTTCATCAATACTCTCTATTAATTTAGATATTTCGTTTTCTTGTTCCACAAAATCCTTGTTATCCAAATTTCGCATAGCATTATCAGGAGTAAGACGTTCATGAGCTTTTTTTAAATAATCATTAACACTATAGGATTTTTCTTCATACTCTATTTTAGCATATTCCTTTGTCTTTTCTTGTTCTTCAACGCTTTCTTTCTCAGTATCTAAAATATTATTAATATCAACAACTGACTTATTTAAGTAAACATCCTGATACAATTCTTGATTACGACTAATTCTACTTAAATTGGCATCTTTTTCATCTTGCACATTTTCAGTATCTTCTTGGTACTTTTCCATCCTACTCATCTAATCACCATACTCTCTGTTATTATCATAACAAATTTTTTTTATTTTGTTAAGAAGATAATTGCATTTATTATATTTTTTCTATATAATGTTAAGTAGGAGGAATTATGAAAGTAGTAGTAAATAGAGATAATTGTATTGGCTGTGGAGCTTGTGAAGCTATCTGCCCAGAAGTATTCCAACTTGATGATGATGGATTATCATCAGTTGTATGTGAAGATTTTAGTAAAGTTAATGAAAATACTGTAGAAGAAGCTTTAGAAAGTTGTCCAACAAGTGCCATAGAAAAAAAATAAAAAAGGGAAACCT
>CAMNBS010000009.1 GCA_946533175.1 uncultured Clostridia bacterium | reverse complement strand
CAGTTCCAGTTGCTGGATATATAAGAAATCCGAATATGAATATAAATACATGTGTTAGTAAATTTACAGAATTATGGGGACAAGAAGAAGAAGGATATACTGTTGATACTGGTGAAACATATGCATCATTTTGTAATGGAACAGGAACTATTTGGGGTGATACGCTTCAAACATGGCTAAATAAAAATTATTTTGTCTCAGAATTGCAAGAATTAGAAAATGCAGGAATAATTATATTAACAGGCAATTATAAAATAGAAATAAGAAATTATGATGCAAGTTGTGGAAGTGATGTAGTAATACCAAGTACAATAAATAGCGAATTAGCATCATATACTAGAAATCCGAATATGAATATAAATACATGCGTAAGTAAATTAACAGAATTATGGGGACAAGAAAAAAAAGGAAAAACTGTTGGTACTGGTGAAACATATGCATCATATTGTAATGGAACAGGAACTATTTGGCATAATACTTTTCAAAGTGACATAGATAATAATCTTATTTTTGATTCGATGCAATTAACAGAATTAGAAAACGCGGAAATAATAAATAAATCTGTATCTGGAACAGTGCAAGCAAATGTAACAGCAATATTTGATTATGCTTTTAATAATAAAAATTTGACAAGTGTATCAATACCTAATAGTGTAACAGCAATAGGAGAAAGTGTTTTTGCAAACAATAATATAACTACAATGTCAATAGATATGACTAATATTCCAGAAAATTTAGCAAGTAATCAAGGACTTAGTAAAATAACAAATTTAACAATAGGTGAACATGTGCAAACTATTGGAAATAAAGCTTTTTCATATAATCAATTAACAAATGTAACAATACCTAATGGTGTAACCATGATAGGAGATGATGCTTTTTATGCTAATCAATTAACAAATGTAACAATACCTAATAGTGTAACCTCATTAGGAACTCTTGCTTTTGCAAACAATAATATAACTACAATGTCAATAGATATGACTAATATTCCAGAAAATTTAGCAAGTAATCAGAGACTTAGTAAAATAACAAATTTAACAATAGGTGAACATGTGCAAACTATTGGAAATAATGCTTTTTCAAATAATCAATTAACAAATGTAACAATACCTAATAGTGTAACAACAATAGGAAATGGTGCTTTTCAGGGTAATCAATTAACAAGTGTAACAGTGCCTAATAGTGTATCAGAAAGACCATGGAATGAAGGTAATCAGTGCAATTATTTTGATGGTAATACATCGGTAACATGGAATAACCAAACTGTTGTTTGTTATATTTCTTCAGGTAACAATTCTGTGTAAATTTTACAAATACTCATTATAAAAAAGAATTATTTCTAAATTAGAAATAGTTCTTTTTTTACTGTTTTAATAATATTATTAATTGATGAAAATAATAAAAAAAATGATTAATTATATTAAAGATAGTAACTTTAAAATAATCTATATTAATAATAGTGTTAATATTATTAACTTTGATAGTATTTTGGAAGTAAGAGAGGATATGGTTACATTAAAAAAGGAAGATAAATTAATTTTTATAAAGGGTAATGATTTAAGGATTGATAAATCAATGGATAGGGAAATATTAATTACCGGAGTTATTCTTAAAATAGAATTGTAGGTGATATTATGAATAAGACTATTTATGTTTTAAAACTAGAAAATCCTAAAAATATTGAAAAATTAATTAAGTATCATGTATATTTTATTAAAATAAAATATACAAAAGATACTTGTTTTTTATATGTAGATGAAGAAAATTATCTTAAAATACAAAAGTATTTTGGGATATTTAATATTATTCTTTATAAAATTAAGGGTGTTAAAAGATATCAATTATTTTTAAAAAAATATTGTTTTTTTATTTTTAGTTTACTAATAGGAATAATGTTTTCTTATTTATTATCCAATATTATCTTTGACATTAAAATAATGACTAATAAAAAAGAGTTAATAGAAATTATTAATCGAGTATTTCATGAAGAAAAGTTAGAAAAGTATCATTTTATTAAGAGTTTTGAAGAAAAAGAAAGAATAAAAAATAGAATTTTGACGGAATATAAAGATCAATTTGAATGGATAGAAATAGATCGAATTGGTACAAAATATTATGTTCATATCTTAGAAAGAATTAATCGTGATGAGGGAAATAGTGTTATGTATCAAAATGTTGTGGCTAGGAAAAATGCTGTTATCGTGGAAATTAAAGCTAAAACTGGTGAAATAATTAAAAAAATTAATGATTATGTTAATAAGGGTGATGTAATAATTTCAGGAAATATTACTAAAAATGATGAAATTAAGAATACTGTTAAGGCTGATGGTACAATATATGGTGAAGTATGGTATAATGTTCGAGTGGAATTGCCATTATCTTATGAAGAAAAAAAATATACTGGTAAAAGTTATAGTAGATTATCTCTTAATTTTTTTGATAAAAAAATAATTTTATTTAAAAAGAAAAAATATATTGAAGAAGAATATGACGATAAATTGATATTAAATAGTAAAATACTTCCTTTTAGTTTAGCTAGAACAACTATTAAAGAAGTAAAAAATATTAATCAAATATATACTTATGAAAAGGCTTTGGATAAAGGAATTAATAAAGCAAGAGAAAAGTTAATGGAAACATTGGGAAAAGAAGCTAAAATATTATCACAAAAAAAATTGAAATTATATGAAGAAAATAGTACAATTATAATTGAAGTCTTTTTTAAAGTTTATGAAAACATTACAGACTTTCAAGAAATACTAAAAGAAGGTGAATAAATGCAAGTAATAATTAATGCTATTAAAGAAGTTTTATTGGATACTTGGCCAATGATTGCTTTAAGTTGTATTGTATTTTCACTTGTTCGAGTAGCATACTTAATACGTAATAAAGAAAAATTTGTTTTTAGTAATGAATTGATGATGTTAACTTTTATTGTGTATATTTTATGTATGTTTCAAATTGTTACTAGTCAAGATGTTTCGACTGTACATGGCGTTAATATAACTCTTTTTAAAGAATTAACAAGATATCAAATTGGAACAAAATTATTTTATCGTAATATTATTGGAAATATTATTATGTTTGTTCCTTTTGGTTTTTTCATTTCATATTATTTGAAATTAGAAAGAAAGAGTTTATTCTTTTTTATTACTTTAATTGTGTCTATTGTTATCGAGAGTATTCAACTTAAAATTGGTAGAGCTTTTGATATTGATGATATATTATTGAATATGATAGGGGGATTATTAGGTTACTATATTTATCGAATAATTGATAAATTATTTGGAAATTTCTCGGAAACCATTAAGGGAACATTAGTTGTTGTCGTTTTATTAACCGCTTTGGTTTTTGTGGCTATTATTTTATTATAGGAGTAAAGAATGGAAATAGGATTATTTAATGAAACAAATTATGATTTAGAAGAAGAACTAAATATTGTTCGTGAAGTTTTAGAACATGGAATAAAAAAGTTACAAGTAGGTGATGTAACGTTTAATGTAATTATTGTTGATAATGAATATATTCATAAATTAAATAAAGAATATCGTGGTATTGACCGTGAAACAGATGTTATTTCTTTTGCTTTAGAAGATGATCAAACTTTTAATCCTGAAGATAGAATTTTGGGTGATATATATATTTCAATTGATAAAGTAAAAAGTCAAGCAGAAGAATATGGGCATTCCCAAAAAAGGGAGTTATGTTTTCTAGCAGTGCATGGTTTATTGCATTTATTAGGATATGATCATATGAATAAAAAAGATGAGGAAGTAATGTTTAAATTACAAGAGGATATTTTAGATGAAATGGGTATCAAAAGGTAAGAAAAAGAAATATTCCATTAAGCGTTTAGGGAAAAGTTTTATCTATGCTATAAATGGTATTATTAGTGCTATTAAAACTGAACAAAACTTATTTATTGAGTTTATTGGAATGTTAGTTAATATTTTTTTAATTTTTTATTTAAAATTAAGTATGATAGAAATTTGTATTATTGTTTTAGCGATTACAATTGTAATTAGTTTAGAGATGGTTAATACATCAATAGAATATGCTGTTGATATGTCAATGCCTAATATCCATCCTTTAGCGAAAATTAGTAAAGATACCGCAAGTGGAGCGGTATTAATTGCAAGTATTGGGGCAGTAATTGTCGGAATGATTATTTATTTACCAAAGATAATGGCATTATTTTAAAAAGGAGTACTAGAAAATGAAAAATGAATTTATCCCAGTTTTAATTGGCGCAGATATTGGAACATATAGTATTGCTAGATCTTTTTATTTAGAATATGGAATTAAAAGTAAAATTTTTTCGCAGGAAATATTAGGTTCAACAAATAATTCTAAAATAATTGATCAAGTTACTATACCTAATTTAACTAGTGAAAAACTAGTTACAAAGTTAAAGGAATATGCGGAAGAAACATCACAAACTAAGAAAATCTTATTAGCGTGTTCGGAATGGTATGTTGATATAATTGTTTTACATAAAAAAGAATTAGAAAGTGTTGGATATATTATTCCTTATGTTGATAAAGATATTTTAGATCGAATTGTTCGAAAAGATAATTTTTATGAAATATGTGAAAAATTAAAGATTAATTATCCTGAAACGATTGTTGTTACTAAAGATAATTATCAAGATGTTAAAATACCATGGGAATATCCTATTATCGCCAAAAATTCAGATAAAAATACTTGGCATTACGCTGAATTTCCTGGTAAAAAGAAAATCTTTAAAATAAATAGTGAAGAAGAATTACGGGATGTTTTAAATCGAGTTTATTCATCTAGTTATAGTGATACTTTTTGTTTACAAAAAATGGTTCCTGGCGAAGACTATAACATGCGGGTATTAACTTGTTATGTTAATAAAAATCATGATGTTGTATTCTCATGCTTAGGACAACCTTTACTGGAAGAGAAAACTCCTGGGGCGATTGGAAATTATGTATCTATTATTACTCGACCTATGGAAAAAGAAATAATTGAAGACGCTAAGAAATTTTTAAAAGAAGTAAAATATGTTGGTTATGCTAATTTTGATATTAAATATGATAGTACAGATAATAAGTATAAATTTTTTGAGATTAATGTTCGTCTTGGAAGAAGTAACTATTATATGACAGCAAGTGGGGCAAATTATACTAAGTATGTTGTTGATGAATATGTTAATAATATGCAACTAAAAAAGGAAGTAGTGGCATATAATCCATGGCTTTATACAATTGTTCCTAATTATATTATTAAGAAATATGTTGGTAATAAAGAATTAGTTAAAGAATATTTAACTTTAAAAAAGAATAAGAAATATACTCATCCCTTATACTTTAAAAAGGATATGAACTTAAAAAGATGGTTTTACATTAAATTAGCATACTTTAATCAAATTAGAAAATTTAGGAAGTATTTTTAAATGAAAACAGTTGGTGTATTAGGAGGTATGGGACCTAAAGCAACCGTATATTTTAATAATATGATTATTGAAAATACAGAAGCTAAATGTGATCAAGATCACTTAAATATGATTGTATCTGTTCATTCAAGTATTCCTGATAGAACGGCATATTTATTAGGAAAAAGTAGAGAAAATCCTATTCCATATTTAATAAAAGATGCTAAGATGTTAGAACAAGCTGGCTGTGATTTTTTGGTATTAACATGTAATACTTCTCATTTTGGTATTGATGAGATAGAAAAAAGTGTTAGTATACCTATTATTAACATGCCAAAAGAAGTATGTGAAATAATAAATAAAGATGATAGAATAAAAAAAGTTGGTTTAATGGCCACTATTGGAACATTGAAAGCTAAAGTATATGAACGATATTTAAAAAAAGAAATGTTTCATGCCAGTGATGAAATAAATAATAAAGTTATGGATTTAATCTATAACAAAGTTAAAGTAGGGAAAAAGGTTAGTAAAGAAGAGTTTTATAATGTTTTAAATCTTTTTCTAGATAATGGTTGTGATGTGGTTATCATGGGATGTACAGAATTATCGGTTATAATAAGTGATAATCATTTAGAAAATGATGAAAAAATTATTGATTCTATGAAAATATTAGTTGATAAAACGATATTGTATGCTAAAAAATAAAAATATGGACTATTAATTATTAATCCATATTTTTTATATTTTCAATAACTGTTTGAACTACTTCGTCAATAGTCATTTTAGTTGTGTCAATATATATTTGGTCATCACATCTTTTTAGAGCACCAACACTTTTATGCATGTCGTTATAATCTCTTTTGTTAATGCTATCTAATATTTCTTCAAAAGACATGCTTATTCCCATTTCTTCATTTTGTTTCATTCTTCTTTTAGCTCTTTCTGTTGGATCAGCATCTAAATAAAACTTATATTTGGTATTGGGAAAAACAACTGTAGTAATATCTCTTCCTTCCATAATAACATCTTTATTATTGGCCATTTTTCTTTGCAAATCAACTAATATTTCTCTTACTTCAGGAATACTTGAAATTGGTGAAACAATTGCACTAACTTCTTTTGATCTAATTAGATTGCTAACATCTTCTTTATTAAGATATGTTTTTCCATTAACGTCAAAATCAATATTTAACGATTTGGTTAAGTTAATTATTTTTTCTTTTTCTTCTAAATTAATATTATTTCTTAAACAAGCTAGGGCAACACACCTATATGTAGCTCCTGTATCAATATAAATTAAACCTAATTTTTCGGCAACTTTTTTTGTAATAGTTCCCTTACCGCTTCCAGCTGGACCATCAATTGCAATTACTTTATTCATCAAACACCTCTAAAAATTATTCTACTATGTATTAGGTAAAAAGTCAAAAAAGTCATTGATTATTTTATGTTTTTTTAGTATAATTTCTTTATTGCCCCATAGCCAAGCGGTAAGGCTCTGGACTCTGACTCCAGCATGCGTTAGTTCGAATCTAACTGGGGCAGCCATAAGTTGTTAAGTCATTTAATAAATGACTTTTTTTGTGGTTTCCTTGATATTTTTATGATATTGGATTAAACTAAATATATAGTAGGTGTTTATGGTTATTTATGATTTAGTAAAAATGTGTCAACAGGCTATAGAATTATCTAAGCAGCAATTTGAAATGTTAAATATAATGGTTAATAATATTATTAATAATAAAGTTACTGATTATCGAATAATTGAACATGTATTTGATTTATTACTTGATGTAACATATATTTTAGGTGATCAAACAAGAAATTTGTATTATAAGTTATTAGAGTATTATAAAACTATTGATGTACTTTCTAGTATGGATTATGAAAAATATTATTTAGAAATAGTTGGTGAAAAAGAGGAAAGTTCTGCTAAACTATTAAAAAAAGAAATATAATTTACTTTACACAAAAATGTCAATTAATGATTAATTTTGCAAAATTGTTGACATTGTTACATATATACAATTAAAATTGGCTTAAGAGGTGTTGAAAATGGAAAAAGAAAAGAAACAAAATTTATTAATTATTATATCTAGTATCATTTTAGTATTATTAATTGCCTTAACCATTTATTTGATATTTTTTAATAAGAAAGAGGAGTATAATGAACCTAGTAACCATCAGTCAGATACGGAGAATATAGATAGTGTTAGTAAGGAACTATATTCAAAAATTATAAACTATAAATTATATCATTTAACTTCATCTGAAAAAGATACTAAGTATGGAAGTATACCAACTCAGGAACTTTTGTATGCAATGTATACATATAATTATACTGGTAAAAATGTTATGAAGAGTGATGTTGATAAGTATTTTGATGAAGTATTAAATATTAAATTAACTCAGTACCCAAATTATAAGTGTTGGAATGATGATAAAAATTTATTTGAATATGATGCAAAAAAACAAGCATATGTTGAAAAGGCAAATGAACATGGTCATGGTGATTATCATTATACTTTTGATATTATTCCACTTGAAACAAAGAAAATGGATACTAATCATTATTCGATAATTGTTGTTCCTATTAGTTCAGAACCAGGAATTTTCTATATTCAAAATGATAATGGGGAAAATATTGAATATACGGAAAAAGAAGAAGACATCGAAAAGGATGATAAAACTCGATTTAATATTGTTTATGAATATTTTGTTAAATATGCTAATAGTCATAAAAGTGAATTGAATAGTATTACACCAAAATATCAATATACTTTTGAAAAAATTAATAATAACTACTATCTAAGAGAATTTAAAAAACTATCGTAAATCTTATGTAAAAAAAATAAAAGGGACTAGTTTTTAGTCTTTTTTTCGTTTATAATAATTGATATATGGAGGATTTATGAAAAGAATTGCAAAAGTATTAAGTTTATTATTTATGTTATTGATAGTTGGTGGATGTAAGGATCTTTTTACTTATGAAAATGTGCATATTGAATATTTAAGTGGAAAACATAATATTGAAATTAAAATAAAAAAATATGGGGTTATTGAAGCAGAATTGGATGCTGATACTGCCCCAATTACAGTTACGAATTTTTTAACTTTAGTAAAAGAAGGATTTTATGATGGTAATAGAATTCATCGTTCTTTAACGGATTTTGTTATTCAAGGTGGAAAAGATGATTTAAGTGAGAAATCGACTATTAAAGGAGAGTTTGATGCTAATGGAGTAAGTAATGATATATCACATGTTCGTGGGGTATTATCCATGGCCAGAATGGGAGATGCATCTAATGGATTTGATACCGCTTCTACAGAGTTTTTTATTGTTCAAAAAGATAGTACTTTCTTAGATCATTATTATGCTGGATTTGGTCATGTTACTAAAGGAATAGAAGTTGTTGACAAAATAGTTAAATCCATTAAAAATGTTGATGAAGATGGAATGATTATTAATGAAGATGATATGCCAGTAATTGAATATATTAAAGAAATAGAAGAGCAGGGATAAAATGAATGCAGAAATAAATGAAAGAGATTTAATATCGATGAAATTATTACATTACTTTATAACCAAAAAAAATTATAATCCTATTATTGTCCAAGGTGTAGAAAATGAAATATGGTTGGAAAACCTTGATGCCGATGTTTATAAAGTAATTAGAATAGTTAATAATTATATTCATAATGACGAACAATTAGATTTTGATGTTTTTAAAACTAAAAGAATGGTTAAAAAAATTAAAAAGAAGACTTATACTTTTAAAATTAAAACTTTAAGTATTTTAACAGATGTCGGTGAAAATGCTTCGCGTGATAGAGAATTTCCTGATGTTGATATTGTTTTTTATGAAAATGAAAATGCATTAGTGAATAATTCTAAAATTAAAGAAGCTTTCCCTGATTTAGGTGAGAATTTAGTGTATAGTGAAGAGGGATTTGAATTATTCTTAAAAATAACAGATGATATTAATAAAAAAAATCGTAAAGTTACTGAAGAAACAGATCATATTTTTGAACCTAAAAAACCAATTATAACTTATATATTGTTAGGATTTATTGCTTTGGTTTTTTTATTAAAATTTGTAATTAATCCTGATTATTTAACCTATTATTTGGGTCTTAATAAACATTTAGTTCAATATGGTGAAGTATATCGATTAATTTCAAATGTTTTTTTACATGTAGATATAATTCATTTATTAACTAATATGTATTCTTTGTATATTATTGGTAAAATGACTGAAAGCTATTATGGTAAAAAGAAATATATTTTAATTTTTTTAATTAGTGCTTTAGGAGGAAGTTTACTATCAATAGCTATGAATGATGGCTTTTCAATAGGAGCGAATGGAGCGATATTTGGTTTATTGGGGAGTTTAATTTATTTTGGATATCATTATCGTGTTTATTTTGGACAAGTACTTCTAAATCAAATAATCCCAATTGTTATAATAAATTTATTTATCGGATTTATGGTTCCTGGAATTGATAATTTTGCACACATAGGTGGTTTAATAGCTGGATTTTTAATTAGTAAAGCTGTAGGAATTAATAGTAAAGATAAAGCAAGTGATAAAATAAATGGTTATGTATTAACAGTTATTTATTTTGCCTTTTTGATTTTTTTAGTTTTTTTTATGGGGTAATATGAAAAATATTATATTAGAAGATAATAAGTCTCGTGAAATAAATTATCTTAATGCATTAAATAATCCACAATATATGTGGAAAAATGAACAAAGATTAGAAGATAATTTCATTAAAGCTTTAAAGGATCCTGATTTTGTTAAAGTAGTGAATACTTTAAATGTTCCCGATAAAATAAAATATCGTTATACAACACAACTTAAAGAAATTGCTAATAATATTAGTATTTGTAGTAAATGTCGAGGATTATCATTTTGTCCTTATGAAATAAAAGGAGTTTATAAGGAAGCGATTGTCGAAAATAATATCATTAAATTTGTTTATAAAAATTGCCCTTTTAAAGAAAAGCATGATAAGGATCTTTCTTATTTGAAAAATATTTATAGTTATAAAATGCCTAAGGAAATAATGGAAGCTAGCTTTAAAAAAATATATAAAGATGATTCTAATCGTTTGGAAACGATAAAATATTTAAAAGAATTTTATGATAATTATTTTAAAAATAAAAAAAAGGGATTGTATTTATATGGTAATTTTGGATGTGGAAAAACTTATCTAATTGCAGCATTATTTAATGAACTTGCTAAAAAAAATATTCATAGTACTGTTATTTATTTTCCAGAGTTTTTACGTAGTTTAAAGGCTAGTTTTGGTAATACAGAAGGTGATTTTAATGAAAGATTTGATGAAGTATGCAATACACCGCTTTTACTTCTTGATGATATTGGTGCTGAAAAGGTTTCAGATTGGTCAAGAGATGAAGTATTAGGTGTTATTCTTCAACATCGTATGCAAGAAGGATTACCAACTTTTTTAACTTCTAATTTGTCTTTGAAAGAGTTAGAAGATCATTTAACAATTACTAGTAAAGCTGATGATAAAGTTAAAGCAAGAAGAATAATTGAAAGAATAAAATTTTTAACTACTGAAATAAAAATGATTAGTGTTAATCGAAGAGCGTAAGCTCTTTTTTTGTATGAATAAATAAAACTTGTACATATTAATCTTGGGAGATGTTATGGAAAAAAAATTATATGAGAAAATAGTGATGAATCATAAACCTAAAGAACATCGTTTACGTAATGCTTTAATATCTTTTTTTATTGGTGGAATTGTTGGGGTTATTGGTGAAGTATTATTAGAATTGTATACTTATTATTTGAATATTTCATCTAGTGATGCAGCAGTGTTTATGATGGTAACTTTGATTTTTCTAGCTAGTTTATTTACAGCTCTTGGCTTTTTTGATAAATGGGTAAATTTTGCAAGATGTGGTTTAATTATTCCTATTACTGGTTTTGCACATTCCATGACCAGTGCTGCAATAGAATTTCGCCGAGAAGGATTTGTTACGGGATTGGGAGCGAATATTTTTAAATTAGCTGGAACAGTTATTTTATATGGTATTGTATCAGCTTATATTTTTGGCATAATTCGTTATTTTATTTTAGGAGGAATCTAATGACTAATAAATATAATAATGTTTACTTAGAAAGTGTTTCAACTGTTGTTGGTCCTTATGAACATAATGGTCCTTTAAATAGAAGATTTGATCGATATTATGACAATTTATATATGCATGAAGATTCTTTTGAAAATGCCGAAATTCATTTAATGAGTGAAAGTATTGATATTTTATTAGATAAGATTAATAAACAGAAAAAAGATATTGATTTATTTATTGCTGGTGATTTACAAAATCAAATAACTGCTTCATGTTATAGTGCTTTGAAAATTAATAAACCTTTTTTAGGTGTATATTCAGCATGTGCTTCGAATGTAGAAGCTCTTATTATTGCATCTCAACTAATTGATGCCAAAAGAGTACGTAATTCATTAGTATCAGTAAGTAGTCATAATATGGTTTCTGAACGTCAATTTAGAAATCCAACGGAATATGGAGCTCCAAAACCCAATAGTGCCACTTTTACCGCTACAGGTGGAGCTAGTGCTTTTTTAACGAAAGAAAAGAAAGATATTAAAATTGAAAGTTCAACAATTGGTAGAGTAATTGATATGGAACAAAATGATCCTAACAATATGGGAGCATGTATGGCAGCTGCAGCTGCTGATACTATTTATCGGCATTTAAAAGATTTAAAAAGAACAAGTGATTATTATGATTTAATTGTTACTGGTGATTTAGGAAAATATGGTAAAGATATTCTAATTGAATATATGCAAAAAGAGTATCAAATAGATTTATCCAAAAACTATAATGATTGTGGAATTATTTTATATGATACAAAAGAGCAAAAAGAGGTTCAAGCTGGTGGTTCAGGTCCGGTATGTAGTGCTTTAGTTGTTTATGGTGATATTATTCCTAAAATGAAAAATAAGGAAATAAGGAAAGTTTTATATGTTGCCACTGGAGCTTTATTTAATTCAACAATGGTTTTTCAAAAAATGAATATCTTATCTATTGCTCACGCTATAAGTTTGGAGGTATCTGAATGATTTATGTTTATTCTTTCTTGTTTTGTGGAATTATTTGTTTAATTGGACAAGTAATTTTAGATAATACTAAATTAACACCAGGACATATAACCTCTTTGTTCGTAATAATTGGTGCTTCTTTAGATATTTTTAATATTTATGATAAAATAGTGCAGTTTATTGGTGGTGGAGCTTTAGTACCTATAACTAGTTTTGGTCACTTATTAACTCATGGTGCGATGCTGGAAGCTAAGGATGTAGGTTTTATTGGAATTGCTATGGGAATGTTTGATTTTACAGCTTCTGGTATTACCAGTGCTATTTTCTTTGCTTTTATCTTTTCACTATTTTTTAAACCACGAGACTAATTATTAGTCTTTTTTTGACATTATACTTAGAAAATGATATTATTACAATTGAGGTAATGATAATGGATGAGTTTAAGAAAACAATTGATGAGGTTGATGCAATAACTTTTATGGAAAATGGAATAAGACTTTTTAGAAAAGATTTTATTACATTGTTAGACGATGATGAAATTCGTGAGAAATTAGCGATTAAATTATATAATGAATCAAAGAAAGATCGTTATTTTTATTTCAGTTCTTTAATTTCAGAATTTGGTATTAGATTAGTTCTTAAAATATATGGTGGTGATATTCTTTTTAAATTAAAAGATGATGGTAGATTATATGTTATTATTTCAGAAATGTTGAGTAATAACGTTAATGAAGTCTTAAATTATGCTTTAAAAGATGTTGATTTCTTTAGAAAATTATCCGAAATGGCCAGTTATTATTATTCTTTATTTTATGACGTAGATACTGAGATAATTAAAAGGTATTTGACTACTCATTTAGAATTTGCCACTAGATACTTTAGTTTTGACAGTAAACAATTACAGATTTTATTTAATGATAAGAATAATAGTGATGAAATAATTTTAGGAATACTTCAAAATTCTTCTTGTTATTCTAGTTATAATCAAGAAGTTGTTTCATTATTTTTTACGACGAATAAACGGGCTTTAACAATCTTTAATAAATTAGATCAACGAACTATTTTAACGTTAATTAATTGTAATATTAAATTTAGTGATACTATATTGCAAAATGATCATTTAATAGATTGTATAAAAGGTGCAAGTATAGTTAATTTTCGTAAAATAGTAAATAAAATTACGTTTACAAGTGGTAATATGGATATTGAAGAAAAAGTATATCAATACTATGTAAAATTATTAAGTTCATATGATAGTAAAACGGGTCTTTTTCTTTCTGATGAAGGTAATGATTTAAGTAAAGAGGAAACGAGCCAAAGGATAAGTGAAATAGTAATTGATTATTTATTTAAAGATGACATATATAATGTTTTTTTAAATATCCGTGAAATATTATCATTTAATGAATCATTAGATAATAAGGTAATATCTTCGGATATGGTTGATTTTTATAAAAGTATTCTTATGATTGATAAAATAAGTAATGAAGAAAAAATAGAATTGTTTTATCGTTTAAAAGATAAAAAGATTGATCAAATTTTTTATGATGATATAAGTAGACTTAGGGAAAAATCATATAAAGAATTACAACATAGTGTTTTACGATTAGAAGGTAGTAGTCAAGATGCTAAGTTATCTAGTAAATATCAAGTTCCAATATATGATTATCGAGAAAAAGCGTTTATGATGTTGGTTCGTGTTTTAAGTACTCCTTTTAATTCCAAAACACGTAATGCCAGAGATTGTTATAGTTTAATATCCAATAGTCATACTATTTTATTTCATGGTCCTTATGTTTATGGATATACTGATTTTGATATTAATAAAATATTGCATGTTAATGAAAAGGATGCTTATTCATCAGATGCAAGATTAGATTCTGAAACAACCGATTATATAAATCGTCTTTATCGACCAACTGATTTACTTGGTGATACTATTGGTTTTAATGAAATTCAAATTTTAAATAACAAAAAAGATAGTCAATATGAAAGTCCTAGGCCATCTTATATTATAGCTTTAGATGAAATAACTGATCAAATAGTTGAAGAAAGTAAAAGACTAAATATTCCTATTATATTAATTGAATCGATGAGAAGAGAATTAACTTTTAGTCCTGGTGAAAAAACAAATAGTGAATATTCCCGAAGAATGACTGATTCTTTTCTTCCCGAGATAACTGAACGCTATGTAAGTAATAGTGGTATATCACCATATGATGAAGAATTAAGAAGAAAGCGAAGATAACACTAGCAAAGATAGGATTAATATGATAAAATAAATTAATCAAAGGGAAGTGATTCTATATGTTTATTGATGAAGTGACTATTAAGGTAATTGCAGGACGTGGTGGTGATGGTTGCACTGCTTTTCGTCGTGAAAAATATGTTGAAATGGGTGGACCATATGGAGGTAATGGTGGCCATGGTGCTAATATTATTTTTATGGTTGATTCTGGGCTTCATACTTTGATAGATTTACGTTATATGAAAATGATTAAGGGTGATAAAGGCGAAAATGGTTTAGGGAAAAATTGTCATGGTAAAAGTGCTCCTGATGTTATTATTAAAGTACCTCAAGGAACAGTAATAACCGATCTTGATACTGGTTTAATTATTGCCGATATGAAAAATATAGATGATAAAATAGTTGTTGCTCAAGGAGGACGTGGTGGAAGAGGAAATACGGCTTTTAAAACACTTAAAAATCCTTGCCCAACTTTTTCAGAAAATGGTGAACCTGGTGAAGAAAAAATATTGAAATTAGAACTTAAATTATTAGCTGATGTTGGACTTGTTGGCTTACCTTCTGTTGGAAAGAGTACTTTTTTATCCAAAGTTAGTCGTGCTAAACCTAAAATTGCAGATTATCATTTTACTACCTTAAGTCCTAATTTAGGAGTTGTTAAGACAATTGATAATCGCAGTTTTGTAATGGCTGATCTTCCTGGTTTAATTGAAGGAGCGAGCACTGGTGCTGGTCTTGGTGATAAGTTCTTGCGTCATATTGAAAGATGTAAAGTATTAGCTCATATTGTGGATATTTCCGGTGTAGAAGGAGATCCATATGATAATTTTATAACAATTAATAAAGAATTAGAAAATTTTAGCAAAAAATTAATCCAAAAACCGATGATTGTAATAGCAAATAAAATGGATTTAGATTTAGATAATAAAAAATTAAATGAATTTAAGAAGAAAGTATCTTGTGATGTTTATCCAATTAGTGCTATAAATAATGAAGGAATTGATCAAGTTTTAGTTAAATTAGCTGATATTATTGCCCAAGAAAATGATAAACCACTTTATGAAGAAGATGAACTTTTATCACATGTTTTATACAAGTTTGAAAAGAATAAACCATTTACTATTGAAAAAATTGATGATTATTATGTTATTCATGGTGAGGAAGTAGAAAAATTATTTAAAATGACGAAATTTAATAGTGAAGAAGGAATGCTTCGTTTTGCTCGAAAGTTAAGAACATTAGGAATTGATGATGAACTTGAGAAAATGGGGGCTAAAGAAGGCGATATTGTTAAAATACTTGATTTTGATTTTGAATATCGTAAATAATGGGAGGAAAAATGAAAAGAGAAAAAAGATTATTGATTAGTTTATTAGTTACTATTATTAGTGGTTTTGTAATGTTTTATTTGTTTTTACCGGCTATTAATATTCATGATATGGGATTTTGGATATATTTTATTATTTTATTATTAATTTTTGGAACAATAAATTTTGGAACAGGAATTATTAGTATCCGAAGAAAGGAATTTGATTTAAGAAATAAAAAGAATTATTATCCATTTATTCTTCCGTTGATGATTATAGTTGGTATTATGGTGATTAATTTTTTTAATGGACCATTTTTTCGGGCTAATAAATATGCTCATCGTATTGAGATTACTAATGCTAGTTTTACCGATGAAATTAAAGAAGTTGACTTTAATACTTTAGCAATTGTTGATAAATCGTCAAGTCGTAAACTTGGTGATCGAGTAATGGGAAGTATTTCAGAACTTGTGAGTCAATTTGATGTAAGTTCTTTGTATACACAAATTAATTATAATGACGAAATTGTTCGTGTAACTCCTCTTGATTATTCAAGTGTCATTAAGTATTTTACTAATCGTGGCGAGGGAATACCTGGTTATGTTAAAGTGAACTCAGTTACTGGAGAAAGTGAATTAGTTCGATTAAATAAAGGAATGAAATATTCTGAGAAAGCTTTATTCTTTGAAAATGTTTATCGTAAATTACGTTTTAGATATCCTTTTGATATTTTTGGAACATTAAGCTTTGAAATTGATAATGAAGGGGTACCATATTGGGTTATGCCAATAAGTAGTTTTAGTGCAGTTAATCAACGAGAAGATATTGATGGTGTTATTATCTTAAATGCTATAACTGGAGAAAGTCGAAAATATGCTGTGAATGAAGCTCCAACTTGGATTGATCACATTTATTCTCCCGAATTAATTATTTCTCAGGTAGATGATTGGGGTCGTTATATTAATGGATTTTGGAATACTTTATTTGGCCAAAAAGGAATGAAAATGACTACGGATGGCTATAATTATATTGCAATGAATGACGATATTTATATGTATACTGGAATCACAAGTATTGTTTCTGATGAAAGTAATTTAGGATTTATTTTGACTAATTTACGAACTAAAGAAACTAAGTTTTTTGATTGCCCAGGGGCTGAAGAATATAGTGCTATGGATAGTGCTAAAGGTCAAGTTCAACAAATGAATTATACAGCTTCTTTTCCTATTTTAATTAATTTATCTTCACGTCCTACGTATGTTATTAGTTTGAAAGATGATGCCGGTCTTGTTAAAATGTATGCTTTTGTTGATGTAAGTGATTATCAAAAAGTTGTTGTTACTGATGCATCAAGTGGTATTCAAAATGCTGCTTATAATTATTTAAATAATAATGGAATAATTGCTAAAGGAGAAGATATTGAAATAACCATTGATGAAATATATAATGTTACTATTGATGGAAATACATACTATTATCTAACGGATACAGAAAATAATAAATATCGAGTTAGTATTAAAGTAAATAGTAATAAATTGCCATTTATGAAAAAAAATGATAATGTTAAAATTACTTTTGTGAATAAAGAAATACGTGAAATAACGAAAATTAATTAACTTAAAGCTTGCTTTAAGTTTTTTTTGTATTCAAATTCTTTTTCTTTGCATAAATTAATATGAGGAGTGTGATTTATGGCTAATTATCGAGAAATAATATCTAAAGCAGTAATTAGTAAGGGAAAAAAGGTTTTTAATCAAGAAGATACTTTAGAAGCAAATAAAAATCCATCAACAATACTAGGATGTTGGGTTATTAATCATCAATTTAATGGAGTAAAACAGAATAATCAAATAATTATTAATGGTAGCTATGATATTAATATTTGGTATTCTTATGATAATGATACTAAAACAGATGTTATTAAAGCAACTCATGCATATACTGAAACAGTTAAAATGCGTGATGTTAATGAAGAATATGATAATACCAGTATTATTGTTCGCAGTTTAACAGATCCTAAATGTGTCAAAGTAAATTTTGAAAATAATAAGATTAATTATGAAGTAGAGTTAGAACTTGGTGTTGAACTTGTTGGTGATGTTAAAGTTAAAATAATGGTTGATGATAATTTAGATGATTATAATTTAATTGAAGAAGATGTCAAAGATAGTGTTAATGAAGAAATTGATAATGAAGTAAAAGAAGACTATTTAAAGGAGTAATAATGTTACTCTTTTTGTTTATTGTTGACATTTTTTTACATTTGTGATATAATATGAGCGTTTTAAATGTGGGGTGTTTTAAATGAAAAAGAAACAATGTTTAATCTTCATTTGTCTTTTTCTAATGGTTATTGGGATATTTCTTATAACAGATAATTATTTTCAGGAAAAAGTAGAAAAGGCATATAATAAAATGAACTTGAAAATATTAGCTTTTAATGATGAACAAGAACGTCTTACGCATCTTAATGAGGGTACGGACGAAGGAATGGAAGAAGAGATAACAGATGAAACTGAAATAGTTGAAATAAAAGAAGAAAAAAAGAAACCAGTAACTTATGATTATATTGGAAAAATAATTATTAAAAAAATTGGTTTAGAAAGAGGATTTGTATCTAAAAATTCTAAGTATAATAGTGTTGATTATGGAATAGAAACCCATAAAATAAGTGATTATCCTAATGTTTCTAAAGGAAATTTAATATTATTGAGTCATTCTGGAACAAGTTATCGTTCATTTTTTAGAAATCTTTACAAATTGAGTATTGGTGATGAATGTATCATTGAATATCAAGGAAAAGAATATAAATATGTTATTAAGAAAATATATAATAAACCTAAGATTGGAAAAATAACAATTGATCGTGATTATAACAAAACTACTTTAACATTAATTACATGTACCCATAATAGTAAAACAGAACAAACGGTTTATATTGCTGAATTAGTTTAAGAGGGGGATTAATATGACTAATTTATCATTTTTAGAAAGAATCAATGTCCTTTGGGAAGCATTAAAAAATAATAATATTTCTTATTATATTATAGCTGGGGTAATTGTTTTAAGTATTATTATGCTTATATTATCACGCAGTAAGAAAAAGATAATTAAAATAATAACTTGTATTTTATTTATAGGAATATTAGGAACTTTTATTGGAATGTATTTTAATCCAATAATTAATTTCTTTGATTATTTAATTGAAGTTGTTGTTAATAATCTGTTATTTCCTAATATTGCTGTTTATATTTTATCTATTTTTATTATTGATATGTCATTATTAGTATCACTTTTAAGTAATAAAAAAAATTATTCTACCAAAATGGTGAATATTCTTTTCTTTAGTATTATTCAAATATTATTATTCTTAATAATTCAAAATGTTATTAAAAATAATGTTGATGTTTATGAAATGTTAAGTATTTATACTAATCAAGAACTTCTTGTTTTAATAGAATCAAGTATGTTAATATTTGTTTCTTGGATAATTATAAGATTAATTATGCAATTGGCTCATTTAATATCCCACAAAAATAATAAAAGTGAAGAAGTAATTAAGAAAGATAATTATAATCATAATGTTGTCCTTGATTATAATGAAATAATGCAAGAAAATGGAGAATTAATTGAATATGTCCCTATTAAAAAGAAAAGGGTTTAAAATCTATATTTATTTATAGATTTTTTTTATGTAATAATGTTATTATAAAATCAAGAATGATAATTGATAAACAAGTAATATTAATATAATTTGGAACTAATAGGAGAACATCATGAAAAAAAGGATTTAATAATTTAGCGAATATTAAAGCCATTAATCCCCATATAAAGGCATAATCTAAGCATATATATTTACCAAAATGATATTTATGAGATGAATAATCCCAACTATCTATATTTAATAAAAAATGAATGATATGACCGGCTAAAAATTCGATTAGCGTACATGTTATTAAGAAAAGAATATAACATAAAAAGATATTAAGATATTTATTGTTTATTATATTAAGAAAATTATTTAAAATAATACTCATAGTACCACCTATACCATAAACAATAGTATATGGTCCATATAAAACACCACTATGTTTGTTTTCTTTGGACATTTTGAAAACAAAACTTTCAAAGGTAAAGCCAAAAAGCGAATATAAAACAAAGTATTTTAAATAAATCATAAATCACCTATATAATAATATGTATAGATATTGAAAAAATAACATATTTATGTAATAATAAAAGAGGTGATGTAGTTTGAAAAATATTCAGAAGAGATATATAATTCTTAGCATAGTAATTTTGGGAGTATTAATTCTTATTTGGCAATTACGCTCTTCTTATGCATTAGTAAATGTTGGTTATGATGGTAAAAATATTGTATCGGGTGATAAATGGGGAGTTAATATTGTTGAAGTTAGTGATATTGAAACTAAAGGAGAAGCAATTGTTACTAGAGAAGTATCTACTATAGGAACAACTTTAAACTTTGATGTTTCATTATTTAAACCAGGAGATGAGGTAAGTTTTAACATTACGACAGAGAATACTAGTAATTTAAATGCTGAACTTTATGCTTTAACTTTAGCTGGAGTGTCTCCTTTGGATGCTGAAGTAATAACTTATGTTATTAGTCCTTTAGATTATGTTAGTCTTCATGAAGAAACCAAAGATGGTAGTATCATTAAAAAAGGTGAAAAACAAATGTTTAATATTAAAGTTATATATGATCAAAATGTTAGCATTAACAATAATAAAGAATATAATTTAAGTTTGGGTAGTACCATTATCTATAAACAAAAATAATAATTAATATTTATTATTTTTTTTTAGATTAGCTTATCCTTTTCTTTTTTATTAAAATATTGACAAATATAGAAATAATATTATAATAGTATTGATTTGTATTGAGGAGTAAATATGGGAAAAATAATCGCTAAAATTGTTTTAACAGGAGGTCCTTGCGCTGGTAAAACAACTACAATTTCACGTATTGAAGAACATTTAACTAAATTAGGATATCATGTATTGGTTTTGAATGAATGTGCAACCGAAATGATAAAAGCAGGAATTAGACCTTTTGGTAGTAACGCCGCTAGTGTTTATGATTTTGAAAATGAAATTTTAAACTTGCAATTATATAAAGAAAAAAGATATAAAGATTTTATAAAAAAATATGACGACGATGTTAAAATAGTTTTATTATATGATCGTGGTTCTGTTGATGTAAGAGCTTATCTTGGCAAAGAAAATTATTTTAAAATGTTAAAAGAAAATAATCTTGATAACGATGAATTAATGAATGAATATGATTTAGTAATTCATATGATTACAGTAGCTGCTGATATGGAGAGTAGATATTCTAATAGTACTAATAAAGCTCGATTTGAAGATTCAGATGAAGCGATTGATGTTGATAATAATATTAAAGAAGCTTGGAAAGATCATAAAAACTTAAAAGTTGTTCCAGTTTGTGAATATTTAGAAGATAAGATTGAATTAGTAATTAAATATGTTGATGAATTATTACAAGAAAAGGATGTATCTGAATAAGATACTTTTTTTGAAAGGAAATTATTATGAAAAAAGATTTATCGATTATGGTTGATGATGTTAAATTAAACATTCGAGTAGGAATTATTTTTAAATATCAGGATAAAGTATTAATTGAACTTTCTAATACATCAAACTCTGTTATCCCGGGTGGAAGAATAAAAATTAATGAAAAATCATCTGATGCTATTAAACGAGAAATAAAAGAAGAAATGGATTTTGATCTTGATTCCAAAAAAATACAATTTCTTAATGTTTTGGAAGAGTTTTTTGAAATAGATAATGTTCAATTTCATGAAATATTCTTTGTTTATAATTATTTAGTTGATAAAAATGATTATAATGCTTTATTAAAAATTAAAAGAAATTTAGATAGTACTACTAATTATTATGAATTTGTTGATATCAATAAATTAAAAGAAGTAAATCTATTACCAGAAAGATTAATTGAAATGATAAAAGCACTTTAGTGCTTTTTTAATATGGTCGATATGGATAATATGGATATGGTGGGTAGTAATATGGATATGGGGCATAATACATTGGATAATTATTACGATTATTAGCAATTAATCCTCCAGTAATACCTCCTAATAAGAAGGGACCAAAGAATCCACCACCAAAAAATCTATCACCATTATTTCCATGGTTATTAAATCTAGGTCTATTTTGTTGCATATTGCTATAATTTTGTGGTATATTACTATTGTTAAACATAGAATACACTCCTTTCTAGTGTATTTTATGATAAAGAAGGGAATAAGTTATGAAAAGAATTGAAACTCTAGCGAAAATTATTGTTAATCATGGTTTAAAAGTTAAAGAAAAAGAAAAAGTTTTAATTACTTATACAGGAGTAGAATCATTACCTCTTATAAAAAATATTGTTAAAGAAATAATCAATAATAAAGCTGTTGTTGATTTAGAATATGTAAATCAAGATATTGAGGAATATTTAAAAAATAATTTAACAGATGAAATAATCGATAATAAAGTTAATAAACTAAAATATCAAGTGGAAAATTATGATTGTTTTGTAAAATTGTGTTATCGGAAAAGTGATTATTATGGTAAAAAGATTTCTAAGGATATGCATAATAAACTAATGAGTAAGGAAGAACCATATAAAGAAATTCAAGTAAATAAACGCCGTTGGGTATTAATTAATTATCCATCATTAGTTGATGCTAATAAAGCTCATATGTCTTTTGATGATTTTTATGATTATGCTATGGATGCAATGACAGTTGATTATGATAAAATGTATGAAGATAGTCTTCCTCTTCGTAACTTAATGGAAAAAACGGATAAAGTTAGGATAGTATCTAAAAAAACGGATATAACTTTTAGTATTAAAGGAATGCCGGCTATAATTTGTGCTGGAACATCAAATATTCCTGATGGGGAATGTTTTACGGCCCCGGTTCGAGAAAGTGTTAATGGTACTATTACATATAATGTTCCAAGCCCATATCATGGCGAAGTTTTTGAAAATGTTAGCTTAACTTTTAAAGATGGAAAAATAATTAAGGCAAGCTCTAATCATAACGATAAATTAAAAGAAATATTTGAGACAGATGAAGGAGCAAGATATGTTGGTGAATTTTCTTTAGGATATAACCCTAAAATAATGGAACCAATGGGGGATATATTATATGATGAAAAAATCGCTGGTAGTATTCATTTTACTCCAGGATGTTGTTATGATGAATGCCCAAATGGTAATAAGTCTAATATTCACTGGGATTTAGTATTGATTCAAAGAGAAGAATATGGTGGTGGAGAAATCTATTTTGATGATGTTTTGATAAGGAAAGATGGACTATTTGTTTTACCAGAATTAGAGAAATTGAATTATAAGTAATCAATGTAAAAAAAT